>NZ_JAZKVY010000327.1:0-135921 GCF_036624925.1 Stenotrophomonas sp. A3_2 | reverse complement strand
CCGGTTGCGGGGGTGTCAGCCGCATGGATGCGGCTGCCAAGCCTCCAGGGACGGATTCACGGCGTCCCCCGCAACCGGACCCACCCCGCCATCCCTCAGGAAACCAGCCTTTGCTGTTGCTGTTGAAGTTGCCGGCCAGCGGCCGGCACTACCGCGGGTGCAGGGCGCAGCCCTGCAGAACACCCCTACTCCTGCGGGTCGCGGGTGATGTGGATGTCGGTCGGGGTCGACAGCGGGATGTTCCGCTCCGCCAGGATCTGCAGCAGGCTGAAGTACAGATCGCTGCGGGTGGCATAGACCTGACGCGGGCTGGCCACGTACGCGAAACTGTTGATGGTGATCTGGCCACCGCCAATGCTGTCGATGTAGACCGTCGGTGCCGGCTGCTGCAACACGTTGACGTGCGCGGTATACGCATCCAGCAGCGCCTGGCGCAGGGAGCCGACATCGGTGCTGGGCGGCACCGCGAACTGGATCTGGATGCGGCCCTGGTTGTTGCCCATCGTCATGTTGCGCACGGTCTTGGTGACCAGCTCGGAGTTGGGCACGATCAGCGTCGACTTGTCGCCCACCTGGATCTCGGTCGATCGCAGGCTGATGCGGCGGATGTCGCCCTCCTGGTCACCCAGCTTCACCCAGTCGCCGATCTTCACCGGCCGCTCGGCCAGCAGGATCAGGCCGGAGACGAAGTTCTGGGTGATCACCTGCAGGCCGAAACCGATACCCACCGACAGCGCGCTGACCAGCAATGCCAGCTTGCTCAGCTGCAGGCCCATCGCCGACAGCGCCCAGATCACCGCGATGATGATGCCCACATAGCGGGCAACGGTACTCACCGAATTGCGCGCGCCCAGGTCCAGCTCGGTCTTGGGCAGGTAGGTGTCGGTCAGCCAGCGCTGTACCAGCTGGGTAACGGCCAGGCCAGCCAGCAGCACCAGCACCGCCAGCACGATGCGCACCGGCTCCAGCTTGGTTCCGCCAATGTCGAATCCAGAGGTGAACAGCGAGGAGAAGCGCTCCACCACCGCGCCGATGTTGCCGAACGGTGCCACCAGCGCCAGCAGCGCGATCAGTACGACGATGGTGCGCAACGCCGCCGACAGCAGGACGCCCGCCTGTTCCAGCCGCGATACGCTCAGGCCGGTGCTGAGCAGGATGGTCTGGCCGACCTTGCTGTCGGCGTTTAGCATCCAGGTGCTCAGGTCATCGACGAACTTGAACAGCAGGGTCGCCGCCAGCACCACGATGCTGCCGCCGATCAGCTGCTGGTTCACGAACTTGGCGAAATTCAGGTAGCCCATCAACGTCGCGGCGATGGCGGCCACCACCGCGACGTTGCCCGCTACGCGTGCCAGTACCAGCCAGCTGCTGCGACGCACCGGCGTTGCCGCACCCACGCCATCGGCCTGTGCCTCCAGCTTGGCCTCGGCTTCGGCGGTCTGCCGCCGATGCAGGCGCGCCAGGGTCACCAGCATGGCCATGATCAGGCCGAGGTAGGTCAGGGCAATCAGGCCGTCCAACGCCACCGTGGTGACGTCGCTGGTGCGCGTAGCCTGGTCGAGGGCCACCAGCACCGTGCTCAGCCAAGCCAGCGCCGCCGCGCCCCAGGCGTATTTGCGCAGCTTCAGCGCGGCGGTGTCGTCCAGGTTCAACAGCCGCCATGACGGGCGCTTGGGCACCAGCATGCAGGCGCTGAGTGCAGCGATGAAGGCGGCGCGGAAGGTGGCCGTCTCCAGGCCGTCGGCCACCATCTGCAGGCGCGGCGCGATGGCATCGATGGCGTCCAGCGCCGCCATCAGCACCACCACGGCATAGCCGGGCAGCAACGTGCCGACCAGCAGCAACCACATGGCCAGGCCAGAACGGCGCAGGCGTCCATCAGGCGCACGATCGGACGCGGCGAACTGCCGCCCCAAGCGGCGCAGCCACAGCCGCAGCGGGAACATCATCACCAGCGCGGCGATCAGGCCCAGCAACGGCGTGCCCCAGCCATTGGCCCGGACGCCGGCAACGAACGTATCGCGCCCCTGCTCGGCCAACGGCGCGACGCGTGCGATATCGATGGGCAGGCGCTCGGCCACCTTGCTCCACAGTGCCGGAGACAACGGCGAGGCGACCTTCTTCCCCATGTCTTCGGCGCGCTGCGCAGTGCGCTGCTGGTCGATGTCGGCTGCCAGCTGCTGGGCACGCACGGCACTGGTCTTGGCCTGCGCCACCGATGCGGCCAGGCCGTCGCGCTGCTTGTTGAGGTTGCGCCGTTGCGCCGCCAGTTCGGGCGGCTCGGTGGTGCCCTCGGCAGGCGTGCCCAGCTGCGCCAGTTGTTCGTCGAGGCGAACCAGCTGGGGCTGCAGCGCCTTTTCCAGCGCCTCGGCGTCACGCCGTACCTGCGAGGCATTCTCCGACAGCATCGCCAGCGTCTCGATGGCTTCAGCATCGCCACGCTTGCGATCGATCTCCTTCAGGCTGGACTCGATCTGCGCCAGCTGCTGCTTTGGCGTAGGGTCTTCATCCTGTGCCAGCACCGGCGCGGACAGCAGGAGGGCGGTGCACAGCATCAGGACCCACCAGGGCCCCCGTGCACGGATCGATCGCAGGAAAGAAGACACGCCAGACATACCAGTTCGCGCGGACCACCGCGCCTGCGCGCGACTATACGGCACAGGCGGTCAACAGCGGATGGGCGGCCCCGTCAGCGTCGCGCGTCAGTACTTCAGGCGCAACTCTTCCACCGTCGGCTGTTGCAGGGCATACCAGTCCTGGAACTCTTCCTCGGTAATCTCATCGGGCGCATACACCGCCACCGGGTACCAGTCGTGGTCGGTCGGCAGCGGCTGGCGCGGGCCGGCACGCAGGCTGTAGCTCACGCCCTCGTAGTCGACCAGGTCATCGACCTGCGGCCACTGTTCGCGCGCGAACGCGGATTCACTCTTCAACAGGATCACCTGGTACATCGGCACCTCCACCTCGGTTGGATCAGGAAAACACGGCGCTGGCGGCAGGATACCGCCAGGCCGGTGGCAACAGGCACGTCGCAGCGGCGACGGAACGTTCTGGACACAGCCATCGCCCCGGCTTCACCCGCCCATGGCGAGCCCATCGGCATCGTGGAGACCCACCCCTGCCACCACTGCCGATGACCGACCACCCGCCGCTGAAGACCGTCCCCGACCTCAAGCTGCCCCGTTACCTGGGCACCTGGTACGAGATCGCCCGTCTGCCGATGCGCCACGAGCCGGAAGGCTGCACCGACGTGTCGGCGCACTACACCCTGCTCGACAACGGCAACGTCGGCGTCACCAACCGCTGCCGCATGGACGGCGAGATCGAAGAGGCAACCGGCGAGGCCTGCGCCGTCGACAACGACAGCGCGCGCCTGGAAGTCAGCTTCCTGCCCAAGGGCCTGCGCTGGCTGCCGTTTGCCAAGGGCGACTACTGGGTGATCCAGATCGCCCCGGACTACAGCGTTTCGCTGGTGGGCAGCCCGGATCGCAAGTACCTGTGGCTGCTGGCACGCGAGCCGCAGCTGGACGCCACCGTGCAGGAACATTATCTGGCCGCAGCGCGCCTGCAGGGCTTCGATCTGTCCGAACTGATCCAGACCCCGCATACCGGCCACCCGACCGCCTGAGCAGCACACTTCATGGACCTGAAAAGTGGCTACCCGTGGTGGGCCATACGCAACGGACTGATCCAGGCGTTCCCGCCGCTGGAAAAGGACCTGCGCTGCGACGTGCTGGTGGTCGGTGGCGGCATCACCGGTTCACTCATCGCCGACGAGCTGTCCCGGCATGGCCATGACGTGGCCTTGATCGAGCAGCGCGACATCGGCTGGGGCAGCACGGCCGCGAGCACCGCGCTGCTGCAGTACGAGATCGACACCCACCTGCTGGAGCTGGCCCAGCGCTATGGCAACGATGCGGCCGCCCTGGCCTACCGTGCCTGTGCCGATGCGATCCCGGCATTGGGCGAAGTGGCACGTGGGCTGAAGGACGTGGATTTCCGGCAGATGGACAGCCTGTATCTGGCCAGCCGGCGGCGCGACGTGCCGCGCTTGATGGCCGAAGGTGCTGCGCGCCGCGGCATTGGACTGGACGCCCGCTGGCTGGACCGCGAAGCCCTTCGCGAACGCTTCGACGTGGACGCCGGTGGCGCCCTGCTGACCCGCCAGGCGGCCCGGGTTGACCCCTACTGCCTTACCTACGGCCTGCTCAAACGGGTGCGCCGGCGCGGTGGCCATGTGCACGACCGCACGGTGCTGCACACGCTCAAGCCCGGCGCGCAGGGCGTAACCGCAATGACCGAGGCCGGCGCCACGGTCCGCGCCCGCCATGTGGTCCTGGCGATGGGCTACGCCAGCCAGCGCTGGCTCGAGCAGCGGGTCGCACGCAACCGCAGCAGCTATGCCTTCATCACTGATCCCATTGATGCGGGCGCGCTCGGCCGGCTGCGTAACACCATGGTGTGGGAGAGCGCACGCCCGTACCTGTACCTGCGCGCCACCGGCGACCGCCGCCTGCTGGTGGGCGGGCTGGATGACGCCATCGACATTCCGGCTCGCCGCGACCGGCGCGTGCAGCACAAGGCCGACAAGCTGATGGATCAGCTGCTGCACTGGTTCCCGCGTCTGGATCCGGTACCAGCGTTCTCCTGGGCCGGCACCTTCGCTGAAACCGCCGACGGCCTGCCGTTCTTTGGCCCGCACGACCAGTGGGGGGCGCGGGTGCATTTCGCCATGGCCTACGGCGGCAACGGCATCACCTATTCGATGATCGGCGCGCAGCTGCTGCGGGCCCGGATCGAGCGGCGCAGGCATGCGCTGGAGGGATTGTTCGGATTCGGGCGGTTGTGACCTGCGGCCAGGCACGGCCTGGCTCTACCCCAATCCGGTGCCGACAGGCATCATTCAAGCAACCCCTGCTAGCGTCGGCCTGTACCGCCGCGTGTTGCGTGGCCACCTGTCCGCTGGAGCGCCGTCATGATCCGCCCCCTGACCCTGCTGCTGTGCCTGGCCCTGCCGGGAACCGTGCTGGCCCAGTCCGCCGCTGGCGCCACTGCGCCGCAGGCCGCTGGCCTGGACCTGACGCTGCCGCAGGCGCCAATGCGCTACCTCAACGACCCGGCCCTGCAGCAGGACCCGCCCGGCACTTATTACGGTGACAAGAGCGGCCCGCGCGTGCACGACGACGCGAAGATCGCCGACGTCACCGACGACAAGGTCAAGGTGTCCGGCAGCTTCACCACCGGTATCGGCTATTCGAAGAACGGTGGCAACAGCCACTACAACGCGGCCACGCTGAACCTGAGCAAGAACTACACCACCGATGAGGGCAAGACCCACGGGGTCAACGTCAACATCCACGTGAGCGAAGGCAAGGGACCGGGGTTCTTCGGTCCGTATGGCGGCTACTACGGCCGCGGCCCGGGCTATTGGGACTACCCGCCGCCGTACGGCTGGTAAGCCAGCTCCTGTAGAGCCGAGCCCATGCTCGGCTACGGTTGGCCGCAAAGCCGAGCATGGGCTCGGCTCTACATGGGCAAACGTCAATCCAGCCAGCCATCGCGCTCGCTGTGCAGGATGCGGCCGTCATAACCGCTCAGGCGCACATCCACCTTCTGGTTGCGTGCATTGCGGGCCTCCAGCGACCAGGTCGCACCATCGCGTTCCAGCGAATGGATCTCGCGCAGGCCATGCGCCTGTGCCCGTGCCAGCACCTGCTCGGTGGTCAGCAGCGCGCGGCCGCTGTGCTCGTCGAAGATCTCGCCGGTCTTCGGGTCCACATAGACCTCGCTGAAGCGGCCATCAGCGCGGCTCACGTCGGCCTCCCACAGGCCGTCATCGCGCTCGATCTCGTGGATCTGGGTGTAGCCGGCCTTGCGCAGGGTCTGTTCAACCTGGGCCATGCCCAGCGGCGCGGCCTGTACGGCCGGCGCGACGGTCAGCAGGGCAACAGTGGCGAGGGTGAGCGACTTCAACATGGGGGTTCTCCTGTTCGTGTTCGTGACCGGACCATCCCGGCAACGCCACAATGCACCCCGTGGTTAACAGCGCCTTAGCCGGCACTGTTAGCCAGCTGTTAGTCACCCCCGGCACACTCACGCCTGTTCCTACAGCCCTCCCTGCGCCCCGATGCTCTCCACCCTGCCCCTGCTGCTGGCCCTGGCCAACGCCCCGACCGCCGCCGCGCCCGTCCAGGACCCGGCGCAGCAGGTCGCGCGCCGTGCCGTGCAGCAGGGCCGCTACGTGCCATTGGAAAGCGTGGTGCGCGATGCACTCAAGCGCTACCCGGGCCAGCTGCTGGAAGTGGAGCTGGACGATGGTGTCTACGAAGTGGAGATCCTGCGCGGCGACGGCGTGGTGGTGGAGCTGGACTATGATGCGCGCAGCGGAAAGCTGCTGAAGACGGAGCTCGACGACTGATGCGCATCCTGTTGGCCGAAGACGATGCCGCACTGGCACAGCGCCTGGTGCCCCTGCTGGAACAGGCCGGCTATGTGGTGGAGTTGGTTGCCGATGGTCGCCAGGCCGAGGAGATCGGCCAGATCGAAGACCTGCAGGCCGCCATCGTCGACCTTGGCCTGCCCGGGCTGGACGGCCTGAGCGTGATCGAGCGCTGGCGCGGCAATGGCCGCAGCTTTCCGGTGCTGGTACTGACAGCGCGCGGGCGCTGGCACGACAAACTGGCCGGCTTCGACGCCGGTGCCGACGACTACCTGACCAAACCGTTCCAGGCCGACGAACTGGTGCTGCGCATGCGCGCCCTGATCCGCCGCAGCCATGGCCATGCCAGCCCGCGCCTGCACTGCGGGCCGCTGCAGCTGGACGTCAACGCCGGCCGCTTCGAACTGGACGGACAGCCGCTGGCGCTGAGCCCGCAGGAGTTCCGCCTGCTCAGTTACTTCATCCACCACAGCGGCCAGGTGATCGGCCGTGATCGTCTGGGCGAGCAGGTGTTCGAAGGCGGCCACGACCCGGACTCCAACGCGCTGGACATGCTGCTGGGTCGGGTCCGCCGCAAGCTCGGCATCGAACTGATCCAGACCGTGCGCGGCCAGGGCTGGCGGCTGGCGGCGCCGTGAGCCGGCAATCCTCGCTGCGGCGGCGCCTGCTGCTGGCTGGCGGCGTCGGCCTGCTGCTGGTTTCGCTGCTGGCCAGCGCGCTGCTGGGCGAACTGTTCAAGCGCAGCGCGCGCGACCGCCTCGATCACGAACTGCAGCAGGACATGCTGACGCTGGTCGCGCAGATGGAAGTTGCTTCCGACGGCCAGCTGCAGCTGCGCCAGGAACCCAACGACGCGCGTTTCCAGCGCGTGTTCTCCGGTGCCTACTGGCAGATAGCCGGTGCCGATGGCCGCGTTCTGCTGCAGTCGCGCTCGCTGTGGGATGAAACCCTGCCAACCACGACCACAGGTGCGGCCACCCGCAATCTGGCCGGCCCCCTGCAGCAATCGCTGCGCGCACGCGTGCAGCAGGTGCGCCTGCCGCGCGCCAGCGAACCGTTCGTGGCGGTGGTTGCCGCCGATCGCAGTGCGCTGGATGCGGATGTTGCCGCGTTCCGCAAGCGCAGCGCCATCGCCCTGGGCGTACTGGTTGCGGCGTGGCTGGCGGTGCTGGCAAGCCAGGTGCACTTCGGCTTGCGCCCGCTGCATCGCCTCGGTGCACAGCTGGAACGGGTACGTCGCGGCGATGCGCAGCGCATCGACACGCAGGGGCTGGGCGCGGAAGTCGCACCACTGGGTGAAGAACTCAACGCGCTGCTGGACCACCAGCAACGCATGGTCGCGCGTGCGCGCACCAGTGCACAGGATCTGGCGCACGCGCTGAAGACTCCACTTAGCGTATTGGCCACCGAGGCCGACGGCGACGGTACGCGCTGGCGTGCCACCGTGCGCGAGCAGAGTGCGCGCATGCAGGCCAGTGTCGACCGTTACCTGGCTGCAGGGTTGGCCGCCGACCATCGCCAGCGCAGCGACGTTGCGACTGTCGCGCAGGCGCTATGCCGGTTGATGGCACGCGTGCATGGCGAACGCGGCATTGCGTTCAGGGCCGCAGGTATCGATCCAGCGTTGCAGTTCGCCGGTGCCAGTGCGGATCTGGAAGAGATGCTGGGCAACCTGCTGGACAACGCCGGGCGGTGGGCACAACGGCAGGTCCAGGTCAGCGCGGAAGCCGACGACGGCCAGTTGCGCATTGAGGTCCGCGACGACGGCCCCGGCCTGGCGGCAGACGCGCTGGAACGGGTCACCCAGCGTGGCGTGCGGCTGGATGAGCGCGTGGGCAGCAGTGGATTGGGGCTGGCGATCGTGGGCGATATCGCCGCCAGTTATGGCGGGCGCGTGGTGCTGGAGAATGCGCAGCCCGGCCTGCGTGCGACGGTGTGGTTGCCGCTGGGGTGAAACGACCAACCTGACGGTGGGTAGTGCCGGCCGCTGGCCGGCAACCACGTGGTCACCAGGAACACCCTGCGGAAGCCGGCCAGCGGCCGGCTCTACCAAGCGCCAATCCGTCCGCCATCGTGCGCCCGGTAGGTGTCGACCTTGGTCGACACGCAGCAAACATCAACGGTGGTGCATCCACCAGCAATCAATTGCGTCCAGCACGATGTGGATGATCAGACCGATGCCGAACAACCGCGTTTTCTTCGGCACGCACAGCCCGGCATAGACCGCGATGGCCGGTGCGGTGTGCAGCGGGTGGAACCCGATGCTGCAGCGGTTCGGTGCGTAGATCGGGTCGGCCAGCAGATGGTCCAGGTCGATGATCCAGCCCAGCAGCATCAGCAGCCACGCCGAGGCAAAGCGCTTGCGCCAGAACAGCCATGCCAGCAGGGCTGGCACGGCGGCATGCAGGAACAGGTGGAAGGTCGCGCGCGCGCTCATCGCAACGGTAGCGCCGGGCAAGCCCGGCGCTGTCCATCAGACCAGCGGTTCGTCGGACAGGTAGGTATAACCGGTCAGGCCGGCTTCCAGCGCGTCCGACAGTTCCTGCGCGCGTTCCGGCGACAGCTGGGCCTCAGCCACGCGCTGCGCATAGGTCGCACGCAGTTCGTCCAGGCGGTAACCCACGTAGTCCAGCATCACGTCGGTGGTGTCGCCGCGGCGCTGCTGGGTGATGGCGTAGCCATCGGCGTCGGCCAGCACTTCCACCGCGTCGGTATCGCCGAACAGGTTGTGGATGTCGCCCAGGATTTCCTGGTAGGCACCGACCATGAAGAAGCCGATGCGGTAGCTCTCGCCCGGCTTCATCTTGTGCAGCGGCAGCGAGCTGTCCAGGCTCTCGTTCTCGACATAGGTTTCCACCATGCCGTCCGAGTCGCAGGTCATGTCAGCGATGATGCCGCGGCGGTCCGGGGTCTCGTCCAGGCGCTCGATCGGCACGATCGGGAACACCTGGTCGATCGCCCACACGTCGGGGATCGATTCGAACACGCTGAAGTTGACGAAGTACTTGTCGACCAGGCGCTCGTTCAGTTCGTCCAGCACCGGGCGATGGCTCTTCTCGTCATAGCTCAGGCGCGCACGCACGCCGTGGGCGATGGCGTAGAACAGATCGTCGATGCGCGCACGCTGCGGCAGGTCGATCTGGCCCAGCGCGTAGCTGGCCAGGCCTTCGGCATGGAAATGCTGGGCTTCCTGGAACAGTTCCACCGCCGGGCGCACGTCCAGCTCGTCGTGGATTTCGCGCAGGTGGCGGATCGCCGCCGGTTCGTCGTCGTGCTGGTCCGGCACGCGGCCTTCCTGCGCTTCTTCCACTTCCGAGACGTTGGCGATCAGCACCGCGTGGTGCGCGGTCATCGCACGGCCGCACTCGGTGACGATGCGCGGTGGGGTCAGGCCGAACTCTTCGCAGGCATTGGCCAGCGGCTGCACGATGTTGCTGGCGTAGGAATGCAGGCCGTAGTTGATCGAGCAGAAGCTGCGCGAACGGGTGCCTTCATAGTCCACACCCAGGCCACCGCCCACGTCGACGTGGGTGATCTTCGCACCCAGGCGCGACAGCTCCACGAAGTAGCGGGTGGCTTCACGCATGCCGTTGGCGATGTCGCGCACGTTGGAGATCTGCGAGCCCATGTGGAAGTGCAGCAGGTTCAGGCAATCGGCGTACTCGGTGTCACGCAGCGACTTCCACAGGTCCAGCAGCTGGCGCGGCGACAGGCCGAACTTGGCCTTGTCGCCACCGCTGTTCTGCCACTTGCCGGCGCCCAGCGAGGCCAGGCGCATGCGCACGCCCAGGCCCGGCTTCACGTCCAGCGCCTTGGACTCTTCCAGCACCAGCTTCAGCTCGGACGGCTTCTCGATGACGATGAAGGTCTGCAGGCCCAGCTTGCGGCCGATCAGGGCCAGGCGGATGTACTCGCGGTCCTTGTAGCCGTTGCAGACGATCAGCCCGCCCGGGCGCGACAGCGCCAGCACGGCCATCAGCTCGGGCTTGCTGCCCGCTTCCAGGCCGAAGCCTTCGCCGTGGTGGCTGGCCAGGGTGCCGGCCACGCCGCGGGTCTGGTTGACCTTGATCGGGTACACGGCGGTGTAGCCGCCGCTGTACTCCCAGTCCTGCTGGGCCTGGGCGAAGGCCGCCTGCAGCTTGCCCAGCCGCTGGCCGAGGATGTCCGGGAAGCGCACCAGCAGCGGCAGCTTGGCGCCGGCCGCGCGCGCCGCATCGACCACCTTGGGCAGCGACACCACCGGGCCGTCCGCCCCGGTCGGTCTCACCACCATGTGCCCGGCCTGATCCACGTCGAAGTAACCGTCCGCCCAATGCGGGATCGAGTAGGTCTTGCGGGCTTGGTCGAGGGACCAATCGGTCATTTCAGTCGGCCTTGTTGGCAATAAAAGGGGGGGCATGATAACGCCTATGTGCCCACAGGTTCGTTATCATGCGCGCCCGCGCCCGTGACAGGTTCCAACCTGAACGGGCCGATCCGTCCGGATGTGGCATCTGTGCCACGCGGCCCCGCCCGCCAGCCCGGCTCCACCCCTCCGAACAGGACTGTTTTCCAATGACTGACAGCAACAACTGGTACATCGAACACTTCGAGCGCACCGGCTCGGCCATCGGCTACCGCATCACCGGCAAGCTGGACGAGGTCCAGTCGCCGTTCCAGAAGATCGAGATCTTCCAGACCACCGACTGGGGCAACCTGATGACCATCGACGGGGCCATCATGCTGACCAGCAAGGACAACTTCTTCTACCACGAGATGATCAGCCACCCGGTGCTGTTCACCCACGCCGCGCCCAAGCGCGTGGTGATCATCGGTGGCGGCGACTGCGGCACCCTGCGCGAAGTGCTCAAGCACACCGGCGTGGAGAGCGTGACCCAGTGCGATATCGACGAGCAGGTCACGGTGATGGCGCGCAAGCACTTCCCGGAACTGTGCGACTCCAACGACGACCCGCGCGCCGAGCTGCTGTTCGACGACGGCGTGGCCTACATGGCCAACTGCCCGGCGGGCAGCGTGGACGTGGTGATCGTCGATTCGACCGACCCGGTCGGCCCGGGCGAAGGCCTGTTCAACAAAGCCTTCTACGAGAGCTGCTTCAAGGCCCTGAAGGACGATGGCATCCTGGTGCAGCAGTCCGAGTCGCCGCTGATGCAGCTGGAGCTGATCAACGAAATGCGCACCGAGATGGGCAAGGCTGGCTTCGGTTCGTTCAAGACCCTGCCGTTCCCGCAGCCGTGCTACCCCACCGGCTGGTGGAGCGTGACCATGGCGCGCAAGGGCGACAGCAGCTTCGACTTCCGCCAGGCCGACTCGGCCGCCAAGACCTTCAACACGCTGTACTACACCGCCGCGCTGCACACCGGCGTGCTGGTGACCCCGCCGTTCGTACAGGCTGCATTGAAGGGTTGATCCAAACAAAAACCCGCGCTGGCGACAGCGCGGGTTTTTGCTTTCTGTAGAGCCGAGCCATGCTCGGCTGCTCTTCGGACAGGTTGCGATAAATCAAGCCGAGCATAGGCTCGGCTCTACAGTCACAGCGCCCAGATACCCGCGATCACCGCCACCACCAGGCCCCACTTGATCAGCTGGTAGGCCACCACGCTGCGCTCGCGCAGCGCCTTGGCCTTCAGGCGCACCTTGTAGACGCTGCCAAAGGCCTTGTTGACGCCGCCGGTCGGGTCACCCGGCAGGTTCGGCGAGGCGCCACCGGCCAGCAGCGTGGCCGCCACCGCGCGGTTGAACAGCCCCGGCAGGCCGAAGCGCAGCGGGCGGGCGATATCGCAGAACAGGATCACGCGGTCCTGCTGCGTCTCGTTGTGCGCATGGTGGATGTAGGTCTCGTCGAACATCATCCACTCGCCGTCGCGCCAGCTCTTCTTGATGCCGTCCACCTCGATGTAGCAGGCATCGTCGTTGGGCGTGCTCAGGCCCAGGTGCAGGCGCAGCGAGCCGGCGAACGGGTCGCGGTGCGGGCGCAGCTCGCTGCCCGGCGGCAGCTGCGCGAACATCGCCGCACGCACATCCGGGATTGACTCGATCAGCGCCGTGGTCTTCGGGCACAGCGTCTTCGCCGACGGGTGCGACGGGCCGTACCACTTCAGGTAGAAGCGCTTCCAGCCTCGGCGGAAGAACGAATTGAAGCCGGCATCGTTGAACGTGCTGGAGGCGGCGATCTTCTGCGCGTCGCGCAGCGCCAGCGCCTCGTCGCGGATCATCTGCCAGTTCTGGCGCAGCGGCTCCAGCTGCGGGAACTCCTTGCCCGGGTCCAGGAACGGCGTGGTCGGTACCTTCGAGAACATGTACATGACCACGTTGATCGGGGCCATGAAACTGGAGTGGTCCAGCAGCTGGCGCGACCAGCGCGCGCGGACCTTGCCACGGAAGTGGATGTACAGCACGCAGGCCACGAACAGCGCTGCAATGACGATTTTGATGATCAAAGCACTTTCCTCCAGCCGCGGCCGGAACGGGAAACGGGGCGATGCACGGCCAGGCGGCCAGCACCGGTGGGGAACGCGGCAGGGGACGGGGACGTGCCGGAGGGGGCGGCCGCCGATGTCGCGGATTAACAGCTTATGGTCGGCAGGCCGTGCGCCGGGGTCAAGTTGCCCGTGCGCCGTGTTCATCCGGTTGCGAAGGAGGCGCAGGGCTGGGCGCGCAAGCTGTTGATGCTAAAGGCCAACTGGAATAAATGAGACAGAATTGTCCGATTCTGCGCGACGAACTGTTCCAGCCACGCCCCCGACATTTCTCCGACAAATCGTGGAATAGCGAACTGGCGAGTACTAAAATTAACGAAAACTTAGTAACTCCCTGTAACACCGGTTCGCTTGACGCTTTGCGCCACCCACCGGGTCGTCCGAGACCCCGACATGCATCTTCCTGCCCTGCCATCCTCCTCCTGCGGCGATGACGCCGCCTCCCCGCTGCTGCTCAAGCGCGGCGAGCGTTTCCTGGCCCCGGATGTCTACCGCACCTGCCTGGACGGGCGCGAGGCGGTCATCAAGGACTATTCCCGCTACCGCGGCACTCCCGTTTCGCTGATCGCGCGACTGATGGTGCGCCGTGAAGCACGCATGCTGCAGCGCCTCGGCGGCTGGAAGCATGCCCCCGCACTGCTCGGCACCCTGGGCGGCCTGGCGCTGGGCATGGAGTTCATCCCCGGCCAGACGCTCAGCACCGCGCAGGCGGTGGGCAATGAAGTGTTCGAGCAGCTGCAGCACGCGCTCAGCCGTTTGCACGCCGCCGGCATCACCCACAACGACCTGCATGGCACCAACGTGGTGGTCAGCGGCGGCGTGCCGGTGCTGCTGGACTTCACCTCGGCCTGGCGCGCCCCGCGCTGGCTGCGCCGCAATCCACTGAGCCGGCAGATGCGCCGCAGCGACATGAAGAACCTGCTGAAGATGCGCCAGCGCGTGACCGGCCAGGCCCCGAGTGCCGCGCAGGCCGCGCTGGTGGCCGACCCGGGCTGGGTGGCCGCGGTGCGGCAGGGCTGGAAGCGGTTCTACAAGTGGGCCAAGCGGCGGTAGGGGTCGAGCTCGCTCGACGGCTTTACCGCTCTTTGTAGAGCCGAGCCCGCGCTCGGCTGCTGTTCCTGCATCGCGCGAAATGCAGCCGAGCATAGGCTCGGCTCTACAACATCCCGCCGAACGGGTTACAACGCGTCCGCGTCCAGCTCACCGGTACGAATACGCACCACGCTGCCCAGGTCGTACACGAACACCTTGCCGTCGCCAATCTTGCCGGTGCCGGCGGCCTTCACGATCGCCTCAACCACCGCCTCCACCTGGTCATCGGTTACCGCCACTTCCAGCTTCACCTTCGGCAGGAAATCGACCACATACTCCGCGCCACGGTACAGCTCGGTGTGGCCCTTCTGGCGACCAAAGCCCTTCACTTCCGTCACCGTGATCCCGGTGACCCCACGCTCGGCCAGCGCTTCGCGCACGTCGTCGAGCTTGAACGGCTTGATCACCGCCATGACCATCTTCATCGTCTATCTCCTGTCTTCCGGCGTGGAGGATAGCGCCTGAACGCGGCCCGTGCGAAGCCGCTGCGGCCTGTCCGGGCAGTGGGTGCCGGCAGTATCCTTGTGCCCGAATGGCCTGCCCGCGCCGGATGCACGGGCCCACCCCCACGGAGCACCCCATGATCGACCTGAATCAAATCGATGACCTCGCCCGTCGCCTCAGTGACCTGGTGCCCCCGGGCCTGCGCGAATCGCGCGAGGAACTGCAGGCCACCTTCAAGAGCGCGCTGCAGGCCGGCCTGGCCAAGCTCGACCTGGTCACCCGCGAGGAGTTCGAAGTGCAGCGCGCGGTGTTGTTGAAGACCCGCGAAAAGCTGGACGCGCTGGAAACGGCCGTGCGCGAGCTGGAAGGGCGCGGCGCCGCAGAATGAAAAAAGGAGGCGCACCGCGCCTCCCGTTTACAGATTATTTCCCGGATGGGGCCTTGCAGCAAGGCCCACCGGGCGCCCTAGACTCGCCGGCCTGTCGATCCGGCAGCACAGAGGGGGCAGCAGCGATGGCGCAGGACACCGATTGGACACCCGTTTCGCATGACACCTGCGACCAGGTCGCCGGGCCGTTCTATCACGGCACCCGCGCTGACCTGGCGGTGGGCGAGTTGCTGAGCGCGGGCTTCCGCTCCAACTATCGCGACAGCGTGGTGATGAACCACATCTACTTCACCACCATTGCCAAGGGCGCCGGGCTGGCTGCGGAGATGGCCCGCGGTGAGGGGCGGCCGCGCGTGTATGTGGTGGAGCCGACCGGGCCGTTCGAGGACGACCCGAACGTGACCAACAAGAAGTTTCCCGGGAACCCGACGCGGTCGTATCGGAGTGCGCAGCCGTTGCGGGTGGTTGGGGAGATTACGGAGTGGGAGCTGTATGACGCGGAGTTTGTACGGCAGTTGAAGGCGTTTGTTGCTTCGGGGAGTGGGGAGATCATCAACTGATGGCCTGCTGGCGCTGGGCATTGCGCACTTCTTCATCGGCTTCATAGATGTCCAGCCCGAGCTCGATGCCGCGCTGCCCCAGGGCAAGCAGCGCGCGGGACGAAAGCGAGAAACCATCGTTGCTGCTGCCCATGAAGAGACCGCAGAACAGTTCAGGCCGGAAGCATGCCAATGACTGCCACACGGCGAGGTCGCCGGTGAGTTGATCGAGGATCTCGAAGATCTGCGCTTCCAGATCTTCAGGCTCACGACGAGGTGCACTGAGTCGCCAGCTTCCGGTTCTGGCGATACGCACGGTGCCTGATTGTTTGCCTCTGAGTTCCTGGCCCTTGTGATGCGATGCGGTTGGAGTCGCCCCGAGCAAGGCACTGACTTCTTCGGGTAGGAGGTCGTCCCCGAAGAATCGGAGGGTTACCAGGGAATGATCGAATGCGGCCATTGGAATCCAGTGCGCAGGCATCGTTGATGTCAGATTACGGCCGGAACCGGACGACAGCAGCTTCAGAATAGGCCGAACCGCGGGAATCGGCTTGGGCTCAAACGAAGAGCGGGCCGGTCCCTACTTGAACATCTCCAACAGATCCTTGTCTTCATGCCGCTGCTCCCACGTGGAGAGAAAACAGAAGCTCGCGCCGCTTTGCATGGCAGCCTTCTGGAACCCCGCCAGTTCCTCCTTCGTAACCGGGTACTCAACCGGATCAAAGTGCAGAATCCCCCACGGCTTGACGAAAGAGAACCCGGGCATGAGTTCCGAGAAGATCGCCTTGAGCAGGGGCCGGATATTCGAAAAGTCCTTGATAGGACCCGCGCGGTTGCCAAGGGCATGACACTGGCGACGGATGGTCCTGTCTCCACCGACCAAGCGCGCAATAAAATGGTCCTGGCGCACTTGGACGTAGATCAGCTGGCGGCGAAAAATTCTCATCTTGCTCTCAACTCCGCACGCTCAATCATCGCCCAAGTGCAACATACCCTTCCATCAATGCGCCGGCTCCGCCTTCAGCGCGCTTGAATCCCTTCGCAGCAGATACAGCGCAACCAAGAATGGCCACAGCGAGTTGATCGACGAGAACACGCGCTGGGTCAGCCCCCCATAGCCCTCCGGGTCCGCGCCCACCACGTTCAACCAGAGATAGACGATGCCCCCGATGCTCACCACAGCGGTCACGGCGTACGCCCTTCGGTTGGCCGACCACGCGCTCAGTTCGATGTGCGACATCGCCGGTGCAATGATGTTTGCGATACCGATGGTGTAGAAGCCGTGCATCGGATGGCCCATGGGCCAGAGCCCGTTGGTCAGCATGGAAATGCCAAAGACCAACCAGCAGATTGCGCCTACGGCAATCCGGCGGCCGGATTGCCGCCATACCCCGATGGAGAACGCCACGAAGCCCATACCGGAGCCGATAGCCGCGATCCTGCCGCAGATGCTTGCAAGCGTTGGCGCCAGCAGCAACTCGCTGGCGTGCTGTGCAAGTGGGTTGTAGCCCGGCGCGAACACGGCGGCAACGCTGGTCCAGAACAGGAACCACGGAAGCGGGATCAGACCCGCGCAGAGAAGCAGTCGGCTGCGGCGTGACACGTACAGTGGTCCTTGTTTGGCCTGCGCCAGTGGGTGGAATCCAGTCGAACGCCGCAGAACCTTCCTGCTGCGGGCAGGACGGCGTTGAGTAACTACAGCAGTAGTCAGATTGCGCGTGGCACTCGGTGGGTTCAATAGGCAGGAAGTCATTTAAACCATCCAGCGGGTGTCGCAGCGGTTCGCTTGCATGAGCGATCACACATGCCCGATGGGCGAGTGCTGTCGCATTTGCCGCGCCTTGCATCTCTGACGGAAGGTTCTGACGACTCCGTTCCAGAAGTGCCATTCCGCCTAGCACGCCAAGGCTCTCGCCGCTTCCGGTGCTATGCGACAATGCCAAAAGCGTCTCGGGTTTTGGCGGCATTGACCCCAACCCCTTGGCATTCCCAACTACGTCAGGCAACTCTGGTATCGCCACCGAAAACGGGTGGCCGGGCCTCGAAAACCCGAGCTATTAGGATGTTGTTTGCACTTGCCAGCCGGCATCGCCTTGCGTGGTGTCGGCTGGCATTCCGTCTGCCGGCTATGGCGGGCGGGGCGTGGGGGCCTTGTGCCCGCCGGTTTCTTCCTAATAGCCCGGTTTTCGAGCCACGCTCTGCCCGCCACCTTTATCGGTGGCGGCTTCCGAATGCTTGCACGGAGCCCGCCATGACCACGCCGCACTCCCCTCCCCCGCGCCCGATCCAGGAAGCGCCGTCACGCGCTCCGGCCCCGGACCCCAACAGCCTCATCGCCATCCTCCACGCCATCGGCGCGGGCGCTGCGGCCGACGGCCAGCCCTGGCCCGAGCGGCAGCATCTACGCAGCCGGCAGATGCAGTTGTCCGACGCCGACTGCGCCCTCACCGGCCAGCGCGTCGTGCAGGAGATCCTGCTGGCGGCCGAGCGCACGCGCCAGAACGGTGAGCCGGAGCAGTACGTCGGCGACCGGGTGATGGAGGGGCTGGTAACGGCCGATCTGGCACTCACCGCCTTCATCCACGAGCGGATGCGACCCAAGGACTGAGCGCGCTTATGGCGCGGACCTTTCTGCCTGTGTGCGGGGTGACGAATGAAGAAGCACGGCCTTGCCGCTGCGGCGGTGTGCATCGCGGTGATCGGCGCGATGTGGATGGAGTGGCCCTAGCCCGCGGGCGATCAGGTGTGGGCCTACCAGAAGCTGCAGCCGGCCGATTACCGCCTGCTGCACAGTGATGCGCTCGGCTTCGTGACCGCGAAGGCCCACGAGGGTTTTGAACTGCACACGCGCCATGCCGGGGCGACGTCCTTCGAGATCCGCTGCAAGGGCGTGCTGGTGATGGAGGTGGAGAACGCGCCCTCGCGTGTACTGATCCGCATGCCCGCCGATGCACGGTGGCGGGCGCCGGACATCGAGCGTCTGCGCATCAGCTTCGAGCGCTGGCTGGATCTGCACCAGAGCCGGGGAAGGTTGCTGGTGGAAAGTGCGGGGCCATCGTGGGCTGAGGCTTGGCTAAGACGCTTCGGCGCTGCGGTGCCGGATGGGCAGCGGTGCTTGCTGGAAGCGCTTGAAGCGCCGGAACAGTGAGCTGATTCAGTCCACACCAATCGTTGGCAGCCCGCCACTGCGGGCCGCCACACGGCTCAGCTGATCTCCGGAATCCTGCCCAGTTCCGCCACCAGTTGCGCGCACGCGGCGTCCACCTCGGCGAAGTAGGCATCCCATCCCGCCCGCTCACGCTTGGACAGATACAGATCCACGGCGGGGTACTCGCGCGCCGCACTGCGCACGGTATGCACCATCAGCGCCGCCTCGATCGCCGCCGAGGGGTACCCTGCATTGAAGCGCGATGCCACCTCGGTGAAGGCCGCCACCACCTTGCAGTGTTCGTCTCCATCGCGGCTGACAACCCCAACGTGACGCTCATCCGGCTCACGACCATCGGAGCGGTAGTCGTGGCCCTCGCAGCTGGTGTAGGTCACCAGGTTGTGGTCGATGGCGATGGCGAACAGGAGGCCCTTCACGCCTGGTTCGATGACCGATTCAAAATCCGGATGGAACCGCGACGCCAGGCAGCTCGTGGACGGATACGGCGTGCCCGTGTTGTTCATGTTGCCGAAGGGAGAACTGATCTGCTGTAACGGCGCCAGGATGGCCAGCCGTTCGGACACCACCTCATCGATCGGCGTATCCCAGAGGCGGATGAACAGATCGACCTGCGTGGACTGGTTGAATCCGCGCGACTCCAGGAACCTGACATTCATGGTGGTGTTCTCTCTCTTGGGCAAAGGGACGGCGCAGGGTCACGCCAGGGCGACATCCACGACGGCTTCGGCATCGGCGCGACGCACCTCGACCACGCGGCCACCTTCAACGTGCAGCACCTTGTTGGCACGCAGGATCGTCTCGGGGCGATGGGCAATCGATACGCAGGTGATGCCAAGCATCGCCAGGTTGTCCAGCAACTGCTTTTCTACCGAGACGTCCAGATTGGCGGTACCTTCGTCCAGCAGCAGGATGTGCGGATCGTGATAGAGCGCGCGCGCCAGCAGGATGCGCTGCTTCTGTCCGCCGGACAGCGCCGATCCCAGATCACCGATGCGGCTGTTGAACTTCATTGGCATTGCTTCGATCTCATCGAAGATCATCGCTGTCTCGGCGCACCACCGCGCCTTGGACTCATCAGGGCTGGCGTCGAAGAAGGAAATGTTGTCCAGGATGGTGCCCGACAACAGCATGTCGTCCTGCATCACCACGCCGATGCGGCGGCGGAAACTCTGCATCTCGAAATCCGCCATGGGCCGGCCATTGAAACGCACCTGCCCTTCGGCAAGCTCCATCAGACCGAGGATGAGGCGGAACAAGGTCGTCTTGCCGCTGCCGGAGGGGCCGATCAGCGCGACGAAGTCGCCCGCCTCGATCTGGAAGGTCGCACCGGAGATCACGGCCGGATCAATTGGGCCGTAGCGCGCGGACACATTGTCCACCTCAAGCCGGAAACCGTCGAAGTCGGCGGGGACCAGCGGTATTGCCACCTGGGCATCCTGCTCCGGGGGCGACAGCGCGATCTCGGACAGGCGATCCAGGTGCAGCGACACCATCCGCAGTTCCATCGCCTGTTCGGCCAGCGTCATCGATTTCTGCGCGAACTGCGCCTTGTAGACAAGCAGTGCAAACAGCAGGCCAATGGTCAATGAACCGGCAGCTACCTGTGTTGCGCCCACATAGATGCTGGCCGCCGCGTCGACGCCGAGCAGCATCACCTTCGATGCCGACTGTGCCGAGGTGGACAGGCCATGGCCCAGCTCCGCGTTTATCAGGCGGCTGTAATGGTTGTGCCAGTTGCCCAGGCGCTCCTGCTCCTTGGCAAAGATCTTGATCGGCTGCATGCCACGCAGGGTCTCGATCACATGGCCATTCTCCTCGGACCGCATCTTCACCACGTTCTCGGCCAGCCGCCGGGTACTGCGGTGCCAGGTAACGCGCACGGCCGTGTAGAGCAGGAAGAAGCCCAGCGCCAGCCCGCCCAGCGCGAGCGAGTAATAGAAGAGAATGGAAATGAACACGATCGCCATGACGCCATCCAGCAGCACCCGGGGAAGGCTACCGACCAGTGTCTGCCGGATGATATTGGCAGATTGGTAGCGATCGATCAGATCACCCACGCGGCGCTTGCTGAAGAATTGCATCGGCAGGCGCAGCAGATGACTGAACAGCACGGACGAGAACTGTGCGTTGAAGGCCGATGCAAAATGCAGCAGCACGTAATCGCGCGAGAACGCGAGCACGCCCTGCAGCACCGCCGCACCAGCAAAGCCCAGCGCCAGGGCCGTGATGAAATCGAAGTCGCGGTTGGTCAGTCCCGTATCGATGACGGTCTTGAGCACCAGCGGGCTGAGCAGCGCAAACAGTTCCAGGAACGCAGTGATCCACACCACCTGCGCCACGAACGACCAGACACCGCGGCTGCCCTGCAGCAGGCGACGCAGGGTGAGGCGCCCGCCTTCGCTTCCCATCTGGAAGTCGGGACGCGGGGTGAACTGGGCGGCGATGCCGGTAAAGTGCCGGGACACCTCTTCCGCACGCATTTCCACCACGCCAAGGGCTGGGTCATGGATCACGTAGCGTGTGCCGCGGATGCCCGCCAGCACCACGAAATGCTCGAAATCCCAATGCAGCAGTGCCGGCAGCTGCAGCTTGGCCAATGACGGAATCTCGCAGCGCACAGTGCGGGTATCCAGGCCGATTCGCCGCGCGAGTTCAACGACATCGCGCAGCGTGGCCCCCTTCATCGAGATCGGGAACCGCTCGCGCAAAGCAAGCAGCGTCACATCCAACCCGTGGTAGCCGGCAACCATCGCCAGGCAGGCCAACGCGCACTCGCTGTGCTCGGCCTGGTAGATCATCGGTGTCTTGCGCCCACTGCGGATCGACATGCTCACTTCTCCCCTGCAGGCGGGTCACGGTCAAACAAGGAGAAGTAATGACGCGGCGCGCCGCGCACGCTTGCAACAGCGCCATGGCGCCCATCCGTCGTCGCGACGGCGGGCCGGACGCGCAGCTGTGTGCAGCCGTCCGGGGGCGTGGCGGAGGCCGGTGCAGCAACGCAGGGCACCGCGCCGGCGGCGATCACTTCGGCGGTGGCGAGCGGACGATCATCGCCCCCCAGCAGCTCGACGGCCCTGCCCACCGGGAACACTGCGGCACGCGGGGCCGGGAGCACCAGGCCCACATCACCGTTACCCAGCTCCACCGGTACGTGGGTCAGCTCCACACGCGGTCGGAATGTCACCAGCGACGCGGCAACAGACAGCAGCGCTGTGGCTAGCAAGGGAATCAGGTACACCAGGCGCACCGATACAGGCCGTGCAAGCCGCACTTCACCCAGATGGCGGTGCAGGCGATGGGCCTCGGCCTCCGGCCGGAAGAACGGACGGTCATCAAGGGGAGAAGGTCGGGACATGGTCGTGCCGGTTCATGCGGGACCCGGCTGAGGCCGAGGCGGGTGGGCGCTGGTGGTGCAGGGAATCAAGGCGCGCGCGTAGAGGGGAGAACAGCGCCAGGCCCAGCTCGCTGAGCTCGTCCGGCGGTTGCAGTGGCTCGACCAGCTTGTCCATGTAGGCGGCAACGGCGGTCCAGCGCACGCGTATCTCCTCGGTCCTGCCCAGCGCGGCCAGCCTGTCGAACACGATCAGCGCATTGCCGAATGCGTGGTAGCCCAGAAGGATCCTGTCCAAGGGCCGCTCGCACTGCTTCAGCGGCGAGAAGTGCGGCTTGGCACCCGGCACCACGGTGGATCCCAGCCAAGCGCACATGTGGAAGTACTGGTGCGTACATTCGTGCACCAGCATTTCCACGGTCTCGGTGACGCTTGCCGGTACCGACACATCAATCCCGCCCATGCGCAGCGACGAGGAGTTGCTGGCAAGCATGCGCGGGGCGGGCCGCCGAATCGGGGTCACTTCCTTCAGCAGGCAGGTCACCCATGCGTGGTACTCCGGGCAGACCGAGCGCAGCAGCTCCAGCGCATCCTGGAGCTGGTGGGTCGCATCAGCGATCGACGCGTCCTGGCAGTCCATGCCGATCCAGTCAGAGCGGTGCCAATCACTGCCAACGCACCGGATGGGAGATTCACCGTGCAGATTGATTACGCCCTGCACACCAATCCTGGCGTCGATCCACACGGTGCAACGCTCGCACGCGGTCACCGCCACGAAGGTGGCGAGCGTGGAGACACCGGACTGGATCCGCAGCAGGTCGCCGTGCCCCTCGATCAGCACTTCGCCCAGAAAGGTGCGTCCTGCCACAAGCAAAGGGAATTCAAGCGTCACGCGCAGCGCAATGCGGTCCAGGATGCCGGTCAGGAATGCTGCTGTGGCGATCTGCGCCACCTGCCACTCTTCGTGCGGCGCAAGGCGGGCGTACCCAGCGCGGGCCGATTCGCCGGCCTGGATCCAGCTGACCTCCGGCGTCCAGTAACCGCGGTGAGGGGGTGTGGCCGCAAGGCCAGCCAGCACTTCGTCCAACAGTGCGGCGTGCTGCAGCTGCGTCAGGCGATCGCGGGTGCGGCTGACGAATGCGTGGAACTGCAGGGTGCACAGCTCGGCAGCAAGGCTGCGGAAATCGCCCACCGCAGGGTGCGAAAGATAGCGGAAGACATCCATGGGACAGTCCTAGGCCATCACCTGGGCGCCGACGGTCGGGTTCATGAACTGCGATGCCTTCATGGTGGGCGGTGCGGCGAGAATCCCTGCCACCTTTTCCAATCCGTCGCGGCTGACCACGATCTTGGCCAGCGTGGAGTGGATCGAGTCCAAGGTCTCGCAGAAGACCGAGTGTGAAGAAAAGCCCTGGCCGCTCTTGTAGCGATTGAACAGGTCACCGGAGCGACAGGTCCGGAACCATTCGCAATCGGTGCACTTCTGTGGTGACGAATCCACGTCCTCCACCAGGGACCGCCACATCGGGCTGGCGAAGAACTCGCTCAGGCTGGTGTTCTCGATGGTGACGTCAGATCTGCAGAACGCCTCGTCCAGCGCCATGATGTTGTCGTCCGGCCCCAGGTAGCCCTCGGCGGAAATGGTGATGACGTTGTGCCGGTTGGCGCGGCGGAAGTCCAGCCGCTGCGCGTTCTGCTCGGACATCATGGCGTTCATGATCTCGGAGATCATGTAGACGCGGATCGGCTTGGTCTGCGCCGAGTTCATCCAGTAGTCGATGATCTCGCTGAAATATCGCGTCCACTGCGCCTGCGGCGCGAGCGTTGCATCGTCGTGTCCCTGCCGCGGCAACAGGAGATTGAGACCCGATACGCCCAGCTCTTCGGAGAAGTGCCTCAGCACCTCACGCCCATCCAGATCCGCGTTGGCTACGCACAGCACACCGGTCGGCGGAATGCGCCCCTGCGCGCTGGCGGCCTGCAGCAGGCGCAGCCCGCGCACAGTAGTGTCATAGCTGCCCCGACCGCGACGATCGGGTCGCGATGCATCGTGGACATCCTTCGGGCCGTCGATGCTGACACCCACCATCACCTGGTGCTTTGCGAACAGATCGACCCACTCATCGTCGATGAGCGTGCCGTTGGTCTGCATTCCAAGATGCAGTTCGGCGACACCATCGAGTGCTTCGCGCAGGACGGTACACAGGCGGTCGAAACGTGCCTTCGGCAGCAGCGTCGGTTCACCACCGTGCAGCCCCAGGTATATATGCTTGATGTCCAGCTCCTGTGCGCCCTTCTTGAGGAAGGCAGCAAGCACGTGGACAGTTTTCTCAGGAATCAATGGGCGACTGATTTCTGAGAGCTTGTTTTCCTGGAAGAAGTAATAGCAGTAGGGACATGCAAGATTGCAGCGCTCGGCCAGCTTGAGAACGACGTCGATCTGATTACCGAATGAGTTACTCATGGGCAAAGACTTCCCTGTCCCGCAGGTGGCTGCGAGTTGCATTGGAATGCGATCAAAGGTGCCGGCCACAGGCCGGCACCACGTCTCAAGGCTGGAAAATTACTCCAGCACTTCCGGGTTGGCCGACAGGTGGCCCGATGCATGGGCCGAGCCATGGGCCGCGCTCACCAGTTCCAGGTGAGCATCGACCAGGTCACTCATGCCGTCCAGATCAGACACAGCCTGCGGGCTGCTTTCAATCTTGGACTTGAGACGATCAGACAGACTACGGAGCTTCAGATCCATTCAAGACTCCCTTCTTTGTACAAGTGAAGTTGAACTACTTGGATTCGCACTGCACATGAACGACGCATAATCAGATGCGTCAAAGTTGTTTTCACACAACGTGTTGGTGAAGTCAACCAATAGCTTTGCTCACTGCAGGAACCATTCTCTGCAGGACGTGCGTTGCGCACTCACTTGCCACGCGTTGCGACTGCTGGACTGACCTGCGATGCGCGACGAGCGGGACCGAGCACCGCCAGCTGCCCGAGAATCCACAACAGCAGCGCGCCCGCAGGCAGGAAATACCAGGGCATGCGCGACAGCTCGTAGGCCTTCATCAGTACCAGATTGAAGGCGTAGGCCAGGAGCATTCCCAGCGTTATGCCTGCGGAGGTGATGAGGAAATTCTCGGTCTGGAAATACGCAAGAATATCGACCCTACGCGCGCCAAGCGCGCGACGGATACCGATCTGGCGCGTGCGCTGCTGCACCCAGAAGCTGGCCAGGCCCACTATGCCCAGTGCCGTGACAATCAGCAGCGCCGTCACCACCACCGACAGCATGACGGCCATTGCGCGATCCTGGCGGAAGTAATCACTGCGCATCTCGCTAAGCGTGTCGCTGTTGAAGATGATGATGTTCGGATCCTCCGCCCTGAGCGCTGCGACACCCGCCTGCAGCACCCCGCCCCTAAGGGCCGGCGACACGCGCGCCACGATGTGCATGCCTGCCGTGTATTTGCGCACCGGGAGGATCATTGTGTAGGTCCCATCGGCGAATCCATTCGGCCGGATCAACTCCTCTACAACCCCGACCACCCGTGTCGGTGAGGTGCCCCAGCTGAAGATGGACTGGCCTATCGCGCTGCGGCCCGGGAAGAGCTGCTCGGCCATGCTGCGGTTGATGATGACCGCTGGCACGCCCTGGTCGCCGCCGGCGTCCTCCAAGGCGCTCATGTCGCGATACTCATCGGCATTGAAGTTGCGCCCGGCAATCAGCCGCGTGCCCAGCACCTGCAGTAGTCCGCCTTCGTCAAGGTAAACGCTGGCAGTCAGGCTCTCATCCTGCTGATCGGCGCTGAGGCGAACGGTGCTGGTGCTGCTGGAACTGCTGAAAGGTACCTGGGAGGCCAGCGCAGCAGCATTGACGCCCGGTACCGCGCGCAGCGTGGCCAGGTACTGGAGTGCCAAGCTGCGGTCCTGGCTCTCCCCGCCACCTTCCAGCTGCCGGGGGTTGGCTGCCTGGATGCGGATCAGCTCGGTCTCGGCCACGCCGCTGTCGATCTGCAGGCGCTGCAGGCGCTCGTTGATCAGGAACAGCAGATTGCAGATGATCGCGCAGCTCAGCGCGATCTCCAGCACGATCAATGACACGGCAATCTTGTGCCGGCGCATGGCTGAAACGATGGGTGCTACGTCCATGGTCCACTCCCGGGAACTGAATCTCGCCGGCGTGGCCATGGCAACGGCCACGCTGGCGTTGGCGAACGGGGCCTTATTCGGCCTTGAGTTGGGATGCCGGCTCGACCTGCATTGCGCGCCATGCGGGCAGCGCCCCCGCCAGAAGGCTGCTTGCCAGAGCGATCGCCAGGGATACCAGCAGCATGGCCATATCCAGATGTGCCAGCGCGGCGTAGCTGACCGGCTGCTGGCGCACGGCCCACAACCCCAGCCATGCCAGCAGCAGACCCAGGGCGCCACCGGCAGCACCGATCACGGCCGCCTCGACCAAACACTGGGCGAACACATCGATCCGGCTGGCGCCAAGCGCCCGGCGCAGGCTGATTTCCGAAGTGCGCCGCAGGAACTTCGCCAGCAGCAACGCGACCGTGTTCAACACGCACACTGCGAGGAAGCCAAACGCCAGCCAGACCTGCATGCGCACATCGCTTGGAACCACCTGCTTGAACTGCAGGTAGTCGCTTACGCTGCGCAGACGTACATTCACCGGGCGCGCGTAGCGACCTGTTTCATGCTGCACTGCTGCATAGTTTTCCAGGTAGCGCATGTAGTCTGATGCATCGGCCACACCTGGGAGCTCGACCCAGTACTGCAGCCACGCGCAGGGCGCGTTGAGGTCGTACATGTCGCTGTTGCTGCCCCAGCAGGTGCTGCTGCCCTGGAACTTCATGGCCAGATCGCGGGATGTGGTGAACGGCAGGAACAGCCCTTCCACCGCGCGGAACTTGCCTGTGTTGAGGTCGTAGAACTTGGGCACCGGGCGCCATGCGGACAGCACGCCAATCACGTGCAGTTCGCCGCCGGCGACGCGGATGGTCCGGCCGGTGCTGTCGGCACCGCCGAACAGCGCGGCGTTGAGCTCCTCGCTGATGACGGCCACACGGGCATGGGACGCGTCTTCGGCCGCCGTCCAGGTGCGCCCGTAACGCAGCGGCACCTGGAACATGGGGAAGAAGTCGGCGGTAGTGAAGCGCACATCGGTCTGCTGCGGTGCACGCCCGTCCACACCGGCATCGACCCTGGCGCCGCCGCCGGACATCATCGCCTGTCGCGCGCCCTTGGCCTGCGACAGCAGTGTCTCTGCGTCCAGGCGGGTCACCTGTTCGTCGGGTTCGCGGCCCGGCTGATAGCCCTGCAGGCTCGCCGCATCCAGCTGGACGCGGAACACCCGGTCGCTCTTTCCGGGCAGTGGATCGCCAGACAGGACGTGCAGCACGGTAAGCGTGGTTGTCGAGGCGGCAATGCCCAGGCCGATCGCAAGGATCATCAGGGCCGTCAGTACCTTGTTTCTTCTCAGGCTATGCAGTGCAAGGCCTATGTAGTAACCCACCATCCACCACCATCCTTAGCCGTTGACCGACAGTTCGCAGAATTCCTGTTCAAGGTGCAGGGGCCGCAGCAGATCGGTCACCTGGCCATCGATGATGTGGACATTGCGGCGTGCGCGGGACGCCAGCTCCAGATCATGGGTCACCATCACGATGGTGGTGCCAGCGGCGTTGATCTGCTCCAGCAACGCCATTACGCCCTGGGCCATTTCCGTGTCCAGGTTGCCGGTCGGCTCATCGGCCAGCAGCAGGCGTGGACTACCGGCCAGCGCGCGCGCGATGGCCACACGCTGCTGCTGACCACCGGAAAGCTGGGTCGGGAAGTGCTTCATGCGCGAACCCAGGCCGACCTGGGTCAATGCCTGCTCGATGCGTTGGCGACGCTCGCCTGCGGGCATGCGCCGATACCTGAGTGGCACATCCACATTGTCGAAGAGGTTCAGATCCGGGATGAGGTTGAACCCCTGGAAAATGAAACCGATCTTGCGATTGCGCAATTGGCTGCGGGCGATGTCGCCCAGCCGGGAGACATCCTCGCCATCGAGCCGGTATGTGCCTGAGGTGAAATCCTCGAGCAGCCCGGCAATATTGAGAAATGTACTCTTGCCAGAGCCCGATGGGCCCGTCACAGCAACGAACTCACCCTCGGCAACCTTCAGATCCATCGATCGAAGCGCGCTGGTCTGCACTTCGCCGGTACGGAAAACCTTTGAAACTCCTGTCATTTCGAGCATTCGGCGTCCTTTCGTCCAACGTCGCGAAACGTGCAGCAAGCGGGCCTGAAGTTAGCACCAGCAGTCAGTCGATGTTCACCTACTTTGCAACACGGAGCAAGGTCTTGTGATGCGCCCGACACGCCTGCACCTCCTGCCTGAACCCATACGTCGCGAACGCCCCCTTTCGATCGTTCGCGGAAATGCCAGCTTCATGGACGTTCTATACAGACGGAAGCGGGACCGTCCTCCTTCATCTAGGAATCTACATACAGATCTTCCGGGGTACCTGATCGATCGACGGCCTGGTAGAGGCGGGAATATCCCTAGCCACATCTCCGGCAATACCCGATGGCGACCCACAGATCACCTGCCGCACCATCAAGCGACCTTCCGCAGGAAACCACACATGAGCCTGGCGCTGGTCCACAGCCGCGCCCGCGCCGGGGTCGATGCCCCGCTGGTGCGGGTGGAAGTGCATCTCTCTGGCGGCCTGCCTGTCACCCAGATCGTGGGCCTGGCCGAGACCAGCGTCCGCGAATCACGCGAGCGCGTGCGTGCCGCCCTGCTCTGCGCGCGCTTCGACTTTCCGCAGCGACGCATCACTCTGAATCTCGCGCCCGCCGACCTGCCCAAGGAAGGTGGACGTTACGACCTGGCCATCGCCCTGGGCATTCTTGCCGCGAGTGGTCAAGTCGATCCGCAGTCACTGCTGCAGTACGAATTCCTGGGCGAGCTTGGCCTGACCGGTGAGCTGCGGCCAGTGGCGGGTGCACTGCCCGCCGCAATTGCCGCCGCCGAGGCTGGGCGCATTCTGGTGGTGCCTCCGGGGAATGCCGCAGAGGCTGCGTTGGCCGAGCACGCCGATGTGCGTGTAGCGCGTACGTTGCTGGAATGCTGCGCCGGGCTGGGCAATCCGCGCCTGTTGCCACCCGTGGAGCGCGTGGACTCGACACCGTTGCCACTGCCCGATCTGGCCGACGTGCGCGGGCAGGCGCATGCACGGCGCGCGTTGGAAGTGGCCGCAGCAGGTGGTCACCATCTGTTGTTGATCGGTAGCCCTGGCTGCGGCAAGACGCTGTTGGCCTCGCGCCTGCCCAGCCTGTTGCCGGATACCGAAGAGACTGAGGCGCTGCAGCTTGCCGCGATTGCGTCGGTGAGTGGCGAAGGGCTGGACCCAAGACGTTGGCGGCAGCGGCCCTTTAGAGCGCCCCATCACAGCGCGAGCGCGGCGGCGCTGGTGGTTGGGGGCAACCCGCCCTGCCCCGGTGAAATATCACTGGCCCACCATGGAGTCCTCTTCCTTGATGAGCTCCCAGAATGGAACCGCAGCGCGCTGGAAACCCTGCGCGAGCCACTGGAATCCGGCCACATCCGCATCGCCCGCGCGGCACGCAGCGTGCAGTATCCGGCGCGCTTTCAACTGGTGGCGGCGATGAATCCCTGCCCCTGCACACGTAACATGATAAGATGAATACGCCAACGTAACTTCATGAATGGATCAATGGCTGTTCTGGAACAGATTGCCCGGCCCAGTCAGGGAGAAGACCCAGGCACCGGAGCGGAGAAGAACAGTCTCCCGGCGTTGTTTTGGCAGGACAACAACCCTTGGCGAGAGGTGAACTTATGGATCTCGCAAAAGAAGGGCGTTGATGGCGCCACCTTAAAGTCCTTGATGACGCACCTCCTTGCTTACGCCAAATGGCTTGAGCAGACGAATACCCACTGGTGGGACTTCCCCGTAGACAGGGCAAAGCGCTGCCTAGTTCTCTACCGAGCATTTTTACTCCGCGAGATTGGCACCCAGAGCATCAAGCCTCGGACTGCCGCGGCCAGGATGCGCGCCATAGTTCAATTTTATCGATGGGCCCACACCCACCGAGTCATATCTCCTGAATGGCCCATGTGGGAAGACCGGCACATCGGCGTGCGTGTCTCTACCAACTTCGGCTTTGAAAGAACGATCTTGAAGCTGAGCACAGATCTGCGTATCCGAGCGGGCTCGACGGCTTCTTCGATCGCTCTAGAGGACAACCTCGTACCATTCTCAGTAGATGACCAAGCGGCTATCCAGGCGTACGCGCGTCGGTATGGCACGGAGGAATTGCAACTCTTCTTCAGTCTCGGCTTCCGCACAGGTCTCCGGCTAGGAACGATCTCTGACCTCAAGGTGCAGACGCTCTATAGGGCAACGCCGGATCCGAACATGACCGGTTTTATGAGAATCAGCATCGGGCCAAGGGCTCAGCCGCCGGTTGCCACTAAGAACGGTGTGAACGGCACCATCCCCTTACATCAGAACGATCTGGATGCCCTCATTGAGCACGCAACCAGTACCAGGCGCTTGAAAAGAGTGGAGCGCGCGGCCCACCACCACCGGGACCTTCTTTTTCTTACCAGATCCGGGCAGCCATACGCCGGGAAGGCGGGGGTGACTGAGTACCGCGCGATGGAGATGGAGATATCCCGACTGAGATCTCGCGCAAGAAGGGCACTTTTTGCTCCGATGTACGATTTCAAGTTCCACAGAACCCGTGCAACCTTTGGAACGAACACCGCTCGGCTGTTCCTCAGGCATCTCAGCGTCGCAGACGCACTAGGCCTTCTCAGGGAGCTAATGCTTCATTCCGATATCGCGACAACGCTCAAGTACGTGAAATTCATACAAACCGGTGATCTTATCTCCTCTCTTGCAGATGAGTACACGCGAAGCTACCTGAAGCTGACTGATGCTGGCAAAGAAACCTAAAATTCCTTGCTTGACTTTCCCGAGCCTGCCACACGGTCCGTCTCAAGTGCAGATCGACCTGCAGCATCACCTGTACCTGGGTATGTCCGAAGCCGTGACCACCCACGCAGCCCAAGCGATCTTTAATCGCCAGGCTGGGGAGCCGATCGTCACTAGAGTCGGGTTGCTAGCAGGGATACATAGAGCGCTTTCGAATATGATCGAGAGCGGCTTACGTCCGACGTCGATCAGGAACATCATCAGATCACTCCGCTACTTCTTCGCATGGTGCGACCGGGAGGGGCGACTTGGAGGTGCACCTGAAGCCGTCTCAGACTTCACAGACTGGTGCAATCACCTTATCGATAGAGCTAACGGCAAAGTGAAGCTGCCATCTTTGCCGGCTGGTCCGCCAGGTACGAAGCCAAGGCGGAAGCAACGCAAAGATAAGATAAGCTTCGAGACAGCACGCGACGAAGCCTCCCGTGTATCAAGCGTACTCACCCCAGCAATTGGCATGGAACGTCCAATGGTGCGTTTCACCCGACTTCCAGCGCTTGCCGCCAAAGGCCGTGCTCCTTACAAAAAAAGCGATGCAGTTTCCGCTGAGGATGCAGCCGATAGTGGCAAGGTTCTGCTGGAGATCTGCGACCAGCTGACAGCTGAAAAGGTGCGCTCTCCCCTTCCCGTCCAAATCGAACTCAGTGCTGGGCACACGTTCTCGGAGTGGTGCGGGCTGCGGCCACCCGAGAAAATCAAGTCCCTTCAGGGGCTCACACCAATTCACCAAAGAGTTGTGGTCGAGCGCGAGCGGAAGGCGTGGGAGGAAGATGGAACCATCCGAACAAGGTACTCGATAATAAACTTGAGAATTGAGTGCGAGATGCTGATCTTCCTCTCTCAGACGGGCATGAATCTAGCCCAGGCCAAGATGCTGGGAAGATCGCAGTTTCGCTATCAGAGTTCTGATGGCGACGTCCGCGTGGCCGCGCAGTACAAAGCTCGCAAGGGCGGAGAAGTACGGTTCACAGTATTCAGAGAATACAAGCGAATTCTTCAGCGATACCTGGATTGGCTCGATCATTTCGTACCTATTGAGCATGATGATCGGCTCTTCCCATTCTACTATCCCTCTGCGATACCTGCGGAGGATTCGCCCCCGAACTTCAGCTCCACCCGAATCAAGTTCAAGAAGATTGGTCTACCATTCGTTGGCCCTCAAAAGCTGCGGAACCTCCGCGTGAACTGGTTCCGCGTGAGGGCGAATGATGCGTTGGCCGCAGAAGTGGCCCAGCACAGTCAGCGCACACTCCGTGACATCTATGTGAGACCGTCCCACCCCGTCGCCGCCAGTGAGATCACAAGATTTCACGCCAAGAGTGAAACCAATCGCGCACCGCCTGCCGCTGGAGGCTGCGCAGGTGGAGACAACGGACCCAGCCCGTTGTCAGAAATACCGGAGGGTGTTGCATCGCCCGACTGCGCGACCGCATCTGGCTGCATGTTCTGTCGGCATCATCGAGACATATCCAGCCTCGATTATGCATGGTCATTGGTCACGTATCAGCACCTCAAGCGTATGGAGCTTGCCAGCAACCATCTCGTTAACAACAAGCACTCACTGATTCAACCAATAGAAGCGGTACTAACGCGCATTAGTCAGAAGGTGGCCGCATTTGGTGAGTCCAGCGCGGTAAGAGGTCAATGGATCGAAGAATCCATAGAACGCGTCACCGAAAGAAATTACCACCCTTTTTGGGCTGTATCTATTGAGATGCTTGATTAGAAGGAAGTTGAAGTGCACTTCTGCTTGAACCTGACACACCCAAACGTAGCTCCCGCAGCATCCAACTTCAAACTTCCTTGCTTCCCACCTCCCCTGGATCATCCAGTTTCCCTAGCATCAGACGGCTCAGTTTTAAGCAGGGTCGGTGACCCATGCTGGGATCTGACCCCAATGTCCAGAAAGGTCACCCGTGTCTACTTTCGCGATGGCGCCGATGACCCGAGGAGGATCATGGATGCAGCCAACGGCGCGGTCTTTCGCACCATTGCCGCTTACTGGCTGTGGGGACCACTTGCCGTTACAACTAGCGCAGAAATGCTCCAGCGAACAGACTTGCTTCGGCCTATCTTCAGACTTTGCAGCGAGCACAAAGTAACAGCGGACCGGCTCCATCGGCACCCACGTATCCTTGCGAAGGTTGCGAAGCTGATTCGGCCGTCTGCCGCTAGGCACACTATTCGTATCCTCCACGATATCTACGAGTCCCGGGATAGCATCGGCTTCTTCATCCTATCCCGCGATCAGATTGTCGCCCTCGCTTCAGAATTGCCGGAGCATCAGAAGGTCCAGACGCCCTATATTCCGCCTCGCATCTGGACGCTACTGATGCAGCGATCGTTGACATTCATAGATGAATTTTTGGCTGTAGCTGACGACTACAGGAGAGCGTTCAAACACCTCGTTGCCGAAAAGCTCGAGGAAGACAGTGCCGCCACCGCACAACCCACTGTCGCGCTGGAGTCGTTGATTTCGAAGTGGCTGTTGCGCACCGAAAGCCTCTCAGACGCTCTTTCGAGTATTGCCACCTTGGTCAATCTGTGTGCCTCGATACAGATCGTATCGTACTCGCTCATGCGCATCGAAGAGGCATCCAACCTCCCGCTAGACTGCCTCTTGATCGAACGCGATGCGATCGGCGACACCGTCTACTTGCTACGTGGAAGAACAACTAAGACAGTCAAGGACGACGACGCCAGGTGGATCGTATCCTCTGACTGCGTACGCGCGGTAAGCGCTGCTACAGTCATCGCAAAACTGCGTCTCGAATGTAGGCAACGGCGCCTGGGATTGAATGAGGACATTGATCGGCAATCACCTCTCTTCCCTCGGTCGTTCGAGCCATGGCAGGGCGGTCGCGGAAGGAATGGCAAGCACTACTGGGATCTTAGCGTTGCAAAGGACAGCCAGGAGCTAGCGAGAGAGTTAGCCAGATTCCCTAGGCTCCTACCTAGATCAGAGCTGACAATCATGGAAGCAGACATGGTGGTAAGCCGCCACCTCAATCCGATGGCTTCTGTATCAAAAATTGAAGTCGGGCTTCATTGGCGATTCGCGTGGCATCAGTTCCGCAGGACCGGCGCCGTAAACATGCTTTCATCAGGACTGGTGAGCGATCTGAGCCTTCAGTATCAGCTGAAGCATACCGGCCTGACGATGTCCCGCTATTACGGTAGGGGACACGTTCTCTTGGGCGCCCAGATGAACGAAAGTGCTCGGGGCGAGTATGTTCGCAACATGTACCAAGTTCTTGCATATGAATTTTCCAACCTGCGAAGCAGCCAGTACATCAGCCCCTATGGCGATCGACACAAGGATCGGCTGATCAATATTGTTTCCACCAGCGACCATAAGGCCCTTGTGTCTGCTGCCAAGTCAGGAAAGATTCAATACAGGGCGCACTTGCTCGGCGGCTGCGCGTCACCGAAGCCCTGCAAGTTCGGTGGATTTGAGAACGTTGCCGCCTGCAGTCTCCCCAAGCCCTGTGAGTACCTACTGTATGATGCGACCCGCCTAGATAAGTATCACGTCCTCCTTGATGACGCGAGGGGCCGGCTGGAGGGCGCGCCTCTCGGCAGCCCGCTTTTTGAGGCCCTCTCTGGACAAGTGCATGCACTTGAAGGCGCAATCCGCTTCTGCGAGTCAAGCAATGAAAGTGAATAAGGCCGAGATGGCATTTATCGAAGCATTTGAGCGCCTGAAGGCGGGCAAACCCATCAAGTGCTCTATTGGAACAGCGGTATCTCAGGCCAGCGTCGCTCGCGAGGCAGGCGTCACTCCGTCAGCGCTCCGAAAGTCTCGCTTTCCGCGAGTTGTAGCCATGATCCAGCAATGGATTGATGCAAATGCACTACCGGATAGGCCGACATCCGGCTCCACGCTTCTGCAGCGGCAGAAGGCTCGAAGCCTTCGCAGGCGGATCGAGGACCTTACACAGCAGCGCGATAAGATGGCCGCGCTTTTACTAGAGGCAGATGCTCAAGTACTCCAACTGACACTGGAGTGCGAGAGACTTCGGGCCCTTGCCCCCAATACCAACATCACGGCTTTCCCACAGAGACCGCGTGCCAGCAAGGATGAATGACAACGCTACTGGACCATGGCGACCGACGCCACCCTGCATTCTCGGGCCCGGCGGCTAAAGATCGGCAATATGGAGTAGGCTGGACGCCGATAGCCCTAAGGCATCGGCAAGCCTTATGACGGTGGAAAGCCGGCAATCCTTCTTGCCCTGCTCAATATGGCCAAGTTGAGTACGGTGCATGCCCAGTTCAGCTGCAAAATCCTCCTGAGACACACCCAGCGCCATCCGTCTCGCCTTCACGGCGGCTCCAAGAGCTTGCTGGGGCTTGGGGATGGTCACCCCCTAAGCTTTAGTTTTGTAGTATTTTTGGTCTACAGTACTTACGGTAGCGCTCCTGGCAACGTCACGAGCCCGCACCGGCGGTGTGGACCACTTACAGACCTTGGCAGGCGGGAATGAGCTTCTTCTTAGTGGATGCTGAGTCAGAGTTCGCCTTGGAGCTGTCTCTCAGCCAAGAGTCAGCGCAGGACCTGCGACGCCAGATCGCAAAGCTCCAAGAGAGCACGGACGCTGAAGGGCTTTCAAGGCGCCTTGCTGCGGAGCTCTCTAGATTGGTGCCAGAGATGCTTGACTGGGACATCAAAAGGCCTACAAAGGCGCAGATCGCCTATGCACGTACGATCTGCTACCAACGAAAGATTGAACTACCGCAGCAAGCGATGGAGTCCCGTCAGGCCATGCATCTGTTCATAGCCTCCCGTGGCAACTGGCCATGAAGCTGTTGCCTTTGCGCTGCCAGTCCTTCTGATGGTCCAGGCACCACACACTAGCGTGGGATGACGATTACAAATGATAGCTACGACGCGCCGGACCAGCCTCACCCACCCGTTAAGTATTGCTGAGTTGCCAGTGGGAGCGAATGGTGGGGCGATTGGTGTGACGTTTGCTCCAGGGAAGTTTCAAGAAAACGCCATGACAGGCGCTTGGGCGCGCGACCTCGATGCAGACTTGGCGGCGATTCATTCCTGGGGCGCACGACATCTGATTACGCTACTTGAACCATACGAGTTCGACGAACTCAGGATCTCCTCTCTGCCAACTCAGGCCAGCGATCATGGCTTGATGTGGTACGGGCTTCCTATTACGGACGGCAATGCACCGGACGAACGCTTCCTGTCAACGTGGAAAGAGCTAGGTCCATATCTGATTCGCGAACTGCTCGACGGGAAAAGGGTGGTCGTGCATTGCAAGGGAGGATTGGGCCGTGCAGGAACGGTTGCTTCGCTTCTTCTACTGAGCACTAAGACGAGCAGCGATGCAGAGAGCGCTATGCTTGCCGTACGAACGGCGCGTCCAGGGGCTATAGAGACCCTCGAGCAGGAACGTTTCGTCCGCAAGTGGGCTAAGGCGCTGGGTCAGTAAAGGATGGAAGGCGGCTTGGTCTCGGTCCGCTCTCTACGACCGATCGAAGAAGCTCTTCGAGGACTATCGGCTAATCGATATCTCCGGGATCAAGAACTGGCAGCACAAACTTTAGCCATTCATCATCGCAGTTCAACGTCGGAACCATACGTCGCCAGCTAGCTTCTCTACATCTCTAGCCACTTTGAGCACATCGGCTTCCCAACAGTGAGAAAGCGCGTCTAGAACGGGCTGAAGCTCTGGCACTCCATTGCCAATTGCATGGCGCTTGCTGAACGGAGCGTCCGTCTCCGTAAGGGTACGACTTGGGCCTGCCACACGTGCTATAGATTGACCACGCGCGGTGCTTAGCAAATCCGCGTTGACCGATATGATGGCTCCCAGATCGAGAGCGCGTCGAAGCTCCGTCATTGATCCCGTGAACCAGTGAAAGATCAAGGTGTTCCGCTCGTGCACTCTTGAGCTCTCGATCAGGTCGAGAACGGCGGTGGCGGCTCGCAAACTATGCAGTGAGAGGGTTCTCCCCCCCACCTCGTTGCACACGGAGAAGACCCGCTGAAGTACTTTGGTTTGCTGCGCAATGCTACCCCTGTGCGCCGGCGAACCATCGAGACCAACTTCACCAACAAACGGACTTTCGGGAATTCCGCGCTCAAGGGGGACGAGTTCAGAGACACGATCGTGTACCACCTGGGGGTGAAGTCCAATCCCAACGCGAACGTACCGATACTCGCGCACCATCTCCCTCTCGACTTGCCACGCCCGTGGCGTGGTCGTCACAGCAAAAGTGAACTGCTGCCTTGACTCTAGGAGCTCCAAGGTCTCCTGCCACTTCGGTAGCAGGTCGACGTGGCAGTGGGCATCTACGAGCCTAAAGCCGCTCACTGAGGCGCCTCCAGACCTGCGATGTCCGCCACTTCTAGCAAGCCGCTGCGTACGCAGCGCAGGAGCTCCTGCGTATGTCCTTCGACATCCGTCAATGGTGCGACCGTCGCCAAAGCCCACCGGAGTTGATCGTCTGGTAGACGCAGAATATTGAGGCCGTACTGGATCGAGCGAATAACATGCCCCTTAGCTCCTGGCTCTGTGTCTAGGTAGTCCAGTCCTTCAGTGACGTACTTCGTGGGATCTGAACGCGTCGGGTATGCATGCTTGATCGCTGCCCGCCTGATCAGGCATGGCCAGCACGTTCCGCAGTGGCTTGTTCCAAACTCCGCGCGATACCGCCGCACGAACTTCGGTTTTGAGCATGAAACGGTCAGGTCAAGGCCATCCCAAAGCAGGCTCCGGTCCTCGCACTGAGCGAGCATTTCACCTTTAGTCTTACCCTGAAATGGATTCTCGAGGCGCGCGGGGAGACCGAGCTCGTCAAGGAGGTCATTGAACCTCGCGATGACGAATGGATGGGTAGTCCGGGTAGTCAGTGCACCCAGCCGCCAAGGATCGAGCGGAACGTTGAGTGAAATGAAGCCGTTCTCGGGTACAAGTACGCGAGCGCTCTTCCAGGCAGAAGCAACTACAGCGCTCGCTGCGAAGAAGAGGAATGATCTGGCTCGCATAGTCAGCTCGCCCTGCCCAGAGAATCCTGGGCCAAAGTCTGCTGCGCGCGAGGAAACAGCCCACTTAACAATCTCTACCGGGCGTCCCGTGCGCGTCGTAAGAAGCTCTGTCAACGACTCAACGGTCTGAGAGTTGCCGCCATCGACCTGGCTAACGAATACTGGGGCATGAGGCTCACGCCCGTAGGCGTCGATTGCGCCCGCGAAGCTATCCAACCCTCCTGAGAAAAGCGCAACAGGTGGTGCGGCTGCATCCAGCGAATCCTCGAGCGCGAGTCTCTCTGCATAGACCCCCATTTCGGGAGATGCGGCGTAGAAACTGATCGACCAGATGTCACCGCTTAGAGTACCTAGCAGGCGGCAGATAAGCCGCGCACAACTCTGCCAGCGCGCCACATTGCGGACGGGAACTAAAAGGTGGATGTTGCGCGTCCAGTTGTCCTCTGAGTGCTGCTGGCGTGACAGTCGCGTATCAGCAAGCCATACGCCGAGCGCGACTAGAGCAAGCTCGAACGCTTGCACACTTGGCTGTCGACCGGTGCGCAGCACTGTCTCCAAAAATTGATGCAGTCCGAAGCGAGGATTCCCACGGCGGTCGGTAAGCGTGACGCGCAGAGAATCTTCAGCAAGGCCTCCTGCAACGCTACTACCGTCCCATGAAAGAACGATTTCCAATCGGCTCATTCGTGCGCTCCCCAGTCTCCAACGGCGGTGATGGCTTCTCTGAGGGTATGACTGACGATCTCGTCAAAGCGGCCTGCATCGATCTGAGCTGGAAGAAATCGGCTTTGGCTGGCGGACAGGCGTTGACGTACTTGCACCACGACGAACGCCCTCAACGTAGAGAGGTGAGTGAACGCGGCTGCGGCGGACACGCCGTTCTGCTCAAGCAAACTGCCGCCGTCCTGTGAAAGACGCTCCAGAACGCACTCACCGATGAAGCGCTCGAAAAACGCAGATAGTTGCTCGGAGTTTGCCTCCAACAGATCGTCCAAGCCGTTCTCGATCTCAAAGCGCAGGGTCTGAAAGAAGGCGACGCGAACTATGGCTTCGTCGATCGACGCGCCGTCTGAACAGACGAACTCAGCGAGTCGGTCCCATACTTGCGTGGTGGACAGACCGGCTAGTGAGTCTAGGCGCAGCACCCGTGCGAGCGCTTGCCCGCCGCCGGTAGCGAGAGCGCTGAACGCCTGCACCATACGGTCACCGGCGCGGCGAGCTGAGCCCATGCGACGGGTGCCCCTTTCGCCCCCTCCCATCGCGCTACTGGCGAAATGGCGGGCTGCTGCGCGCATGGCGGTGTCGTCAGATCCACCGGCTCGCGCGGAGCGGCGCACGGCTCTGCGCAATGGCGTAAGTCGTAGCGGGTCGGAAGCAGGCTCCGGTTGGACGCCGTCGCCACGAGAGTCGGCTTCAGCCCCCTCATCGGCCGACTCGGCTCCTGCCTCGCCTGGAACCTCTCCCGGTAGCGGCAAGTCAGCCCAAGAAGGAATCAATGGATTGCTGCCCCTCGGGCCGGAATAGCTTGCAGAGGTACCCATCGTTACGAGCCCCGGCTCTGGAGGAGTGCTTGAATGAGGGTGACCAGCGGGCGCGGAGCATCCTCATCAAGAACCCGTTGCAGCCAAGCCCTGAGATTGTTGCCCGACTTAGCCAGCTCGCTGAAATGGGACAGCCACGTGCCGGCAGCGGCTGTCGGCATGCTGACGAAGCCGCGATCAATGATGCCGGCCACCCCTTCGGCATCGAGGCGTAGTAGGTCGCCAAGGCTTTGGGCATAAGAATCTCGACGACCGTGATCGCTGGCTTGGATCAATCGCGTGATCAGTTCGGATGCAAGTAGCCCACGCCCCTCAGTTGACAGCTTGAGCACCTCAGCTTTGCGCGCAAGCAAGGACACTCCGCTTGCAGATGCAGCAAGCAGCTCGCCGACGTCATCTGGCAGCCCGGAGCTCGTCACCAGGCGCGCATCCCGAATAATGAAGAGATACGGACGCAGGTCAGTGCCCTCCAGCTTTGGCTCAAGCTTTGCCCACCGGGCGATCTTTGGATCATTTATGAAGTCCGTGGAAGGCTCCGGCTCTTCACCCTTCGTCTTTGAAGTTCGTACCTTGGGCGCCGACTTCGGTGCCGGCGCGGGGCTCTTACTTCCCTCGAGCTGGCGCAGCAACGGACTATCACCGTTGCCATCGCGGGATTCCGATGCAATAGCATCGAACAGGTCTGGGTGGAAGTACTCAGCAAGCATCAGTTTCATCAGCGGAGCTACGGTGATGTCGTCCAAGCCGCGCGCGTGCGCTGCACGTAGGCGGACGAACACCGCATTGACGAAGCGCTTGATTTGGCGCGGATTTCCGTCAGTGCCCGCAGCTAGGACCGGCGCAATGCCCAGCATCAAGGATTGAAGAGGCTGCAGGGATCTATCCCGATCCATACTTCTCTCGACTGGCTTCAGATCAAGCTCTTGTTTCAGCCACGGCTTTTTCAGCAGCTCCTTGGCCTGGGCCAGCACCTGCGCGAATCCGGGATCGGAACTTCCTAGAACTCCCTCAAGGAGGAGAAGCTGAACGTAATGGCCAACTTCGACTGGCCCCAGAATGGGTAGCACGAAAGGCACTTGGATCAGTTTGTCCAAGTAGTTCCGAGCGTACTCGTCGGCCTTCAGTCCGGGACGTGCTGGAAAGTGCTCGCGAACCGCGTACTCGATCATTTGTCGGTCACAGCCAAGCACGAAAACAGTCCGCGGCCCCGATAGGAATAGACGTATCGCCTCTAGAGTACCAATGGCTGTCTGCGGCAAGCATCGATCCAGATCGTCGACCAGGACCACAAGTTGCTTAATCGCGGCCTTGTCCAACAACTCATTGAAATCACGGCGGAATCCGTGCAGATCTAAGGGATCGTCCGCTGGATCGTCCTTGCCTAGAACGTCGGAGACCTTATCGAAAGTCTCTCCCGCTGCATCCTTCGATAGCAGTGTTGGCAGTAGCAGCGCCAGTCCGGCGGGACCAGCAACCATTGCACCGACGCCCGCGACCACGCCAGCCCTAGCCAGCTTCAGATAGTCGATCCGCTTGCGCAGACGACGGAACAAGTCCTTTGCCTTGGAAGCGAAGGTCTTCTCTTGCTGAAGATGGCGAACGATACCTTCAAGGATTGCGATCTTGGCATCTTCGAATCCTTCATACTCCCAGCCATTGAACCATAGGGTGGTCACCCCCGACTGGTCCTTCAGTGAGCGCTCCACCAATGACAGCACTGTGGACTTGCCAGCCCCCCAGTCGCCGTGCACTCCAAGCACTAGGCCATGGTCGGGATGGGCGCGAATCACTTCGGCGATCGTCCGAGCCAGTGGCTCAGCGTGCAGCAGATCTACGACTGCAACGTCGTCTGGAAAAATCAGCAGTCCTTGCATGTCCCCCCCCCCTGGGGCTAATACGGCCGACTCCACCTATGCCATACGGCAGGCGTTCCCGTGCCTACTCGCGATTCAGATTGCTATAGATAATGCCCTATTGCAACCCTTGTAAAGGTCACGCCTGCGGAACTTCAACTGTCCAAGCACACCTCTCCGCAAGGAACCGGAGGCTCAATAACGCCTGCTCACAGCTCAGCGTTACAAATAGCCAAGTTCATGCGAGGCCAGGCCCACCTTGTACCACCTGCAATTGGGACCGACCACGGACGTTACCGCTTAGGCGTTCTGGCTCGATGTGCTTGTGCGACAAGGCTGGAGGTCGCATGGGACTAGCTCATCTTCCCGGAGGCCGCATTGAGCTCCTCAACGCGCTCAAGGAGGCGCCCAGAGGCCACGCTGAGCCCATCATCACTCATCGCGTAGGGAGAGGCGAACAGTGGAACTTCAACCCAGAGGTGCTCCTGTCCTAGATGGACATAGGGAGCGTAATCATCCAAAAGCAACGCATCACCGATCCTCTTTGAGACGAAGCTGAGATCCTTGGTCTTTCCTGACCATTGGACGAAGTGAATATCTGCGAACCACTCCGGGGCGCTCCGCTCACGCACCAAGAGCTCCGCGATGCTCCGAAAGCGCGCTTCGGGCACCGTCGTGAACATCACCAGCGTCTCAAATTGAAGCCGCGCGCCGGCAAGGAATTCAGCCAGTCCAGGCCTTGCAATCTGACTAATAGCATTGGATATGAGCGTACCCTCAAGATCCATTGCGAGAATTCTCGGGCGCATAGAGTCATTACAGGTCACGGCAGTAGTGCAAACACCATGCTCGCAACAGCCGGCCTTGTCTACATCGTGAGCCTACTGGTGCAGCTTGTGAGCCTACTGGTACGGCCATGACGCTACAACGAAAAGCATCGTACTGCTGGCCACTTCTGAAACCCTCGAGAATGCGAAAGGCAGACCGCATTTGACCGCTCCTAGCCCGCATCTATGCATGCATCCCAATCAATGAGCAGCGCTGAGATACTATTGGACCCCAGAAAACCATGGCAGGCGTGCGCCGCAGTGCGGCAAGATTGTTGCAAAGCTGTCCTCTTATCACCGACGAGGTTAGGAAGTCACAACGTCAGAGATTCGCCTTGAGCAAGCACCATTGGTTTGATGTCCTAGTCAACAACTCGTTACCTTCGCTATCGAACACCGACTCTAGGGATGGATCCTAATCACCCTCCATCCGTTTGACTCAAGTGCAGCAAGGTGTGCAGTACTGACGCGGTCCTTGTGAGTTGCAATTGCCAAGAGGGTCGTCGGACGTGACATGCCAACGTAGAGACCCCGGTAAGCCGACTTGATGGACTTTGGCTTGCTTGGGATAGGACTCCCTAGTGCAATGCTGTCCATTGCGGCTCCAATATCGTGCCTTCTCAGATAGTGAACCATCGAATCAAGAACGAGCGTAGCAAGGTGCGTCTCACCTTTCACGGATGCAGTCGTCGCTATTTCAATCGACACAGAGCGGTCACCGTCATCAACCCGCATAACGTTGTCCGGGATGGAATGAGCCAGGCCGGCACCGGCGCCATCCTCCAATGCCGCAATGAAAGCTGCCTCGTCCACACCATCATCAAGATATGACCGCAACGTGTTGAACATATGCGACATCGTGCCTTGCCAGCTGTCTGTTCCGGCAAGACCGGTTGAGGTGACGAGGTGATGACGCAGACGACGGATAGGCTCCAGGTCCACACCTTTGCGCTCTAGTGCTCGTATGAGCCGATTCGCATCTCGCAGATCCTTCACTAGGGGACTGTTACCGGCTCTCAGACTGAGGAGTAATGCACGGGACACGTCCCGGGTACGTGAGGCCAAGCCCAAGGGGGAGCCGCCCCATCCTGCTGGGTCCGTCAGGAGTGTCCTGACACTCTCCTTCCCTCCACTCGTTGAGGAATTCATCGCATACACCGGGAAGTAGTCACCGACATGTCGGCCTAGGCCCGATCCAGAATCCCCCGTCTTGCGCGCGCAGATTGCCTTGACGGGCGCGCTCGCGAGCTGTGTGTCAGTCAGTTCTTCAAGAACAAGCCTCCCGAATCGCTCAATGACATTGGTGACTGTCGCATCATCGTAAAGAATGAGCGTAGGTGGCTGCTCAGAAGGACGATGGGATACCACACTTGCGGGATAGTCCTGAACCGATGAAACGACAGAGGCGATGTCGGTCGGAAATCGCTTCGTCGAGCTGACAGTGAGAGCCCCATCCCTGGGGAATGTAAGCTTAGCCTCCTCCTTTCCGCCGGACAGGATGCGCTGATTTCTATCACCGAAACGTTGGACTACCACCTCGTCGCCAAAGATGGAATCGAGCATTGCCTCTTGCTCCGCATCCGTATCCTGCATTTCATCAATTAGCACCAGCGGAAACCTAAAAGATGCGGCGACACTGACCGCAGGGAAATCCCTCAGCAGACGGTTGGCGAACGCAAACATATCTGCATGACGGAAGATCCCGCGCTTAGACAGCTCCCATTTGATCTCACTCGCCTGCTTCCCCGTCGGAGATTCTTTGCTAGGAAGCTGCCCCTTCTCGGTGCCAATCGCCAGATCCGCACCGACATGGATGAGCGTTCGGACGATGTCTTCACCGTTAGTCTGCCTCTTCAGCCAATTGCGAAGCGCCGGCTTCTTCCACATCAGATGGAGCGCATTCTTTCCGAATATTTCATTGTCGATCGAGTCAACATCGATGCCATGTGATCGAAGAAACGGGAGTGCGAGATAGGTATTTATAAATGAGTGAATAGTGCCAATGAAATGTGGGTGCCCCAAGAGGGGCGCACCTTGCGGACTGTCAGCCAGACGCTTGGAGATCTCCGCTGCAGCCACATTGGTATGGCTGATAACGCAGAGCCCTCTATTGGAATGCTTCCACTTCGAAGCAAGCAGGATCAACTTGGCTGCGAGAAGTGTTGTTTTGCCGCTGCCAGGCGCAGCCTGGACATCGCAAGACCCCATCATACGAAGAACTGCCGCCCTCTCTGGATCCGTGAAGTCCAGACCCGGCATCGCGTCCGATAGCAGCGCCAAGTCTTCGTCTGAGATCGTTGGTAAGCTCATACTGCTGTCCCCTCATGCTCGGGCTCAGCGTCACCGGTCTTACTTGGCCCGGAGGCATCGTCTGTCAAGGATGTCACGTGGACAAGCGCATGCCGAAGGTACGCCGGAAGTCGGTCGAGCAGATCCCTGCCTTTTCCGTACTTCCCGCTCGCCAAGAGCCGGGCGGCAAACTGCGCCGTAACAGCCTTTGATGCATCCCCCGCGTACAGCGGCTCGTAGATCTCACACGCAAGGGCCGTTGGGTTACCGACATGCTTTGCGCTCAGAATCATCCATTCTGCAGCGGCGTTTGCCACCATTTCGTCGATCTTGGAATCGTCAAACCCTTCCCCTTGCGAGCGCTTGATGCATGCCAATGCAATCGCCGTGAAGATGAGCTCCGAGCAGCCGCTGAGTGCAAGGTCATACTCAAGTGTCCAATGATCGGAGACAAAGACCCTTACTGCATCGTCGCCGGCGATCTGAACCCTATCGACCTTCTTCTGGACAGCTGCGTCTGCTTGAGCAGAATCGTAGTCGTGTTCAAATCGCTTTACGCCCTTCTTCTTGGGCACAGCGACATAAGAGGCCATTGTTGGAACGATATCCCGGTCCGTAATGCACGCTACTGGCATTCCGATAGAGACCGCGCTCTCAGCTCGCTGAAAAATCCTAGCGTAGTGATAGAGGCCTACATCACCCACATTGACGATCGAGACTCCGTGGGCGGAGAGGGAGAGGCCAGCTGCTTCAGCAAGGGCAGGAAGAAGCAGCGCCTCGCCCGGCCCCTCAACCACCAAGACGCCACGGGCGAAGAAGAGGTTAGCCTTGGTAGCATCCAAGAAGCGTTCAAGGTACTCGTAGTCCAGCCGGTCAAGACGCGTATCGGCTTGGCGGAGCGGATACGTCCGCGCCTTACGTACCAGAATGAGCGACTCCAGCGGCGCAGTGGTGGCCAAGGATGGGCTGTGCGTAGACATTAGAACCTGAACCGGTGAGTCGACGTCACCACTCTTCGCTTGCATCAGCTTGAGAACGCGATCCTGCAGTTGCGGGTGTAGATGAGCTTCCGGCTCCTCAATAAGAAGAAGCGGAAGCCCTTCGTCATCCCCGCTCAGCAGCACGAGCTCTGTGGCCATGAAGAGCGCGTTGTTGTACCCCAGCCCGCGCCCGCACTTCGCATCCTGATCAACTGCCGTGGGTGGAGTCAGGGACAGCTCAAATCGCTCGAGGATCTGCGTCAGGTTGCTTGAGCCGGCGATACGAATCCGGGATGTGAGTTCCTCCCCGTCAAAGGACATCTTTGAGAGATAGTTATTATTGATGTCATCCTGGACAATCCCGATTGTCGCGTGGCGTTGAATGTCATACTGAGCCCGGCTCATCATGCCTACTAGAGTCTCAGGAGGGTCGGTCGCAGCGGGGTCGAAGTCGTTCCTATCTTGCGCAACCATTGATTTGTGCGCTCCCAGTATCTGCGAAAGACGCGACATGCGACCTGGTCGTAGCTCTGCTTCGGCATCCCGGAGAGGGCGCAGGTACGTAGCACGCACCAACTCTCTCACAGCGGCGCCGATCTCCGGCCCTGCGCCGCCAACGCCGCTGTGTGTGACCGCAAAGACCCTCGCGCGCTTTCCGGGTGTTACGGGTATGCGAGTAGCCTTAAGGTGAAGAATCAGCGATCTGGTTCCGTCACTCTCGTAGGTCAACCATTCGAGGACCGCTGCCTCCTGTGGAACAGACAGCCCCTTTAAACAGGCCTCGATGGTCAGAGTATCAACCTGGGACGTGCCTTGGGCATGGAAATCCGACTCTTGCAGCCGAACGTTCTCGTAGCTGGTCGTCCAGAGGAGTAGACGTATGGCATCTATGATCGTGGTCTTCCCAGCGTCATTCTCTCCGATCAGAAGGTTCAGGCCTTCGTTGAGAGTGAGATCCAAGCTGGGTGAGGCCGCTGTTCCTCCGAACGCCCTGAATCCTTTCGCCTTGATGCGGTGCAGGTGCATTATTCCGTTCCTTCTACGGCCTGTTGTACGAAAGAGCGTCAGCTGTTGGCGGTGCCAGGCGGTGGTTTATGGCCAAGTCGCTCTGCAATCTTCCGCTGCTGGGATGTTAGGGAAGGCCAGATGAGATGCACCCTGCCGGTCTGCATGACCCTGAGGTCTTCCTTGTGCTTGTCGGTTGCTAGCGATATCTTGAAAAAGCCAGGGTTGTGATCGATGTCGTGCGTTTTCAGACGCCAAAGCACGACGAAGGCATACTTCGGGGTCAGCCTTCCGTTCTTCCGATAGTAAGCAAGTGCATTGGACAGAATGTCCTCTTTGCCACTTTTGCCCTTCTGTTCTGCGTCGCTAACACGCTGCAACTGCTCAATGCAGCTATCTTGTCGCATCTTGTCAGTCAGCTTGCTGAGCTTGGCCCGCGCCTCCACCTCGCTCAGCCTTCGACCTTCGTCGTAGACGGCAACTTGGAAGCGAAGAATGCACGTGGAACCCACGAGCATCTTGTTCCCATTATGCTCGTTGGCAATCTCGAACTGATATCGAAGCTGCTCCTGTTCACACAGCTCGCAAGTTTCGGATGGCTGCTCGTGATCGTATGTGTTCTCAGTGAATCGCCACTCCTGGAACGCAAGCGGGAGACTCTTGGCGAGAGACAGGGGGAGGATGTTGTCCCTAACACGTTCAATGAACTGCTGCATTCAATGCCCTCCAATATCATCGCAGTTGACGTCTGGTGCGGAGTTAGATTCAGCTATGCGATCTGAGGCACTACATATCCAGTTCAGGCTCATCCCGTGAGGGCTCTGGCGAGCAACGTCGCGTTACCCCTTTCCCCCTTGATGGCGAGCTGTACCCTCGATTAGCAAGCTTGCTAAGCACATGCTGAGGACTTCGGTCATAGTCCGTCATGGAGACGACCACCACGTAGCTAGGCAGCTCAGTTGCCCCGCCGGAGCTAAGCACGTCTAGCGCGTCTTGCTCAGGTAGGACATCTTGCCCCAGGCCCTCCCCAAGAGGCCTGCACAGTCCGAAGGCCACGAAGGATGCCAAGTCTGAGCCTTGCGTTCGAGTGTCGACCGGAATGTGTTCTCGCGCCATCCCCGCCTCGTCGAGATTGTAGGTCTCTATAAAGTGACGCACTGGGCTGACGGTGGGGAGCATGGCCGGAGAGCCACTCTTCGCGATGTGATAGAAGAGGAAGTGGTCTTTGCTTGCGTTCGTCAACTTCTGCAACTGAGTAAGTTTACGCGCGCCAGAGGGCTTGCTTCCAATGTTGGCCTTCCCACGCTCACTAATCTTGGCTTGCAGTAAAGCTACCTTGTGAACGCGCAGGTCCCCGACGTCTACTTGCACGATGACGCCAAGATCGGCTCCAGTCTGACGCTCGCCTCGCGTACCGGCGATCTGGACCAATTCCAGCTCCGCCTTTGCTCGGGGGTAGCCGAGATCCTTCAGGCGATTTTTGGCCCAACCTCGCAGCTCTTGCCTAAGCATTCCGGTGACAACCCCGGTGAGCACGTCCTCATTGGCAATGGAATCATGCAGATCCTCGGTGAACACTTGGGTCTGACTCAGAATTGCCCAGTAGAGAATCCACTGCACGGGATCGGCGAGATGTGCAGGCGAGAGAAGACATCTTGGGATCGCATGCCAGCGATCCGACCAATGTTCGAATTCTGCCATTGCGGCCGCCCAAGGTGGTCCCGGGCAGCCCCTCTGAATGATTTCTAGCGTAGTGCTTACCAATCCCTGGAATGGCGCGATTGCCGAGAAGCCAGGTCGCAGGTGCTCCATTCTGACAATGAGTTCCTCTCGCTCTTGTGCCCATGCACTCAGCGTTGACTCAGTGGGAAGTCGTTGGTATTGCGCACTTCCAAGCAGTTCAAGTGCATTGTTGAGCAGTCCCTTTTTCATCTCGCTATTGACTTGGGCTAAGAGATTCCCCAGCCCTGGCGCAATCCATGCGTTACGTTCGATCGCATCTGCTAGCGGCTCAATCAAAGTTCTTAGTTGAACGTGAAACTGGCTCAATATAGCGAGTTTTGTGGCCGCCTCCTTAGCAGCCTTCCTACGACTTATATGGAGCGCGTGCTGATCTCGCATGCCGGCCGCAACCGCCTCTCTTTGGGCCGTGACTTCGAGCTGGGTGGCGTGCTCGTACCGCTCGTTGAATTTAGCTTTTGCCTCACTTAGTGCCCGCTTCGCCTTAAAGACCGCAATTGGGCGGCGCAGCAGGCTAGCCTCGCCACTGGAACGCACAAGTTCTTGCGCGGCAGTCAGTTCCTTCCGCGCTCCACTGAGGAACTCCTCCAGTAGCTCTTCAGCTGATTTGAGGTTAGGAACGCTTGGTGCGTTGCATAGATCCTGTCTCGCGATTTCATGCGCGCCACGGCTGCGTGCCACCGCCTGCGATGTCGCGTCCAGCATCGATTTTAGTTGCGCCCCGTAGTCGCCACGACCGTGTTGTCGTACTTGGTCCATCAAGGCAGTTCCTTTGTAGTCTCTATTCACCCGTATTGGTTACATAACGGCAATGCGCATTAGTTCTGAAGCCTACACTCTTCTACAGGTAACAGCTTGCAGCATCCCCAGTATTCGCCCGCTGTCTGCTTTGTTCGCGCAAAGGGCTCCCACTCTGATGCAACGCTGGCAAGCTTGCGTCGAATTTCAAACTTTACGTAATCCCGTAGAGCCCGAAGCGAGGAGATCCTCATGAAAAGCGGCATCCATTCCAGAGGGAAATCACCGACCAGACCACGGAAGTGTGGCTAAGACTGTCCATCAGAAGTCTGCCCCTGCAGTGGACACAGAGGGGTCACATAAATAACTGATTTATAAGGTCATTTCCTGGCGTCTATGCAGCGGCTGTTACATGTGCACAAGTGGCTGGGCCGGCGACCGCAGCAACCGCTGCCTGTGCAGCGACGAACGCATCAACCGCTACCGTGCGCGCGTGTCCGGTCCGTTGCTGGACCGCATCGATCTGCATATCAGCGTGGCGCGTATGGACGCGGTGGAGCTGCGGGAGAGCACGCCGCTGGGGGAGCCCAGTGCTGCGGTACGTGCACGGGTGGAAGCCGCCCATGCCAAGCAGCAGGTGCGTGGCGGGCTCAACGCGCATCTGCCGCCGGCGGCACTGCGGGCCTGTACCCGACTGAGCGAGGCAGATCAGGACATGCTGGAACAGGCCATCGAGCGCCTGCAGCTGTCGGCGCGGGCGATGCACCGGATTCTGCGGGTGGCGCGCACGATTGCCGATCTGGCGGGTTGCGAGGGTATCCAGACCGCGCATCTGGCTGAGGCGATTGGCTATCGGCAGTTGGATCGGGGAAATGCATGAGCCTGATTGCCGGGAGCCCTCGTCCGCACGGGAGCAGCAACAATCAAAAAAATACCCCGGCCGCGTGCCCAGAAGGACAGAGACGGTACCGGGGTGTACCTGACCACCGTACCCCACACGGCGGCACACTGCAATCGGCACCAGTGGAGGCGTCCAGGCAGCGATGAGCCATGACAGATTCTAAGAAGCCCTTTCCCTGGAGCGCGTTGGCCGCTACCTGGATTGGGCGGGGGGCGACCGTAGCCGAGCCATCGCCCTGTATGGATGCAATACCCACTTGTCTGAAAGCCTCTACGCACCACTGCGGACGTTGGAAGTGGCACTGCGAAACCGCATCTACACCGTTCTGACCCAGGCCAAGGGCGAGGCGTGGTACGGCCGAGGCGCTGGCGCCCTGAAGGTTGCTCATCAACTCGAGCAGGTCGCCAAAGCCGTCAACGAATTGGTCAGAGCGGGAAAGACGGTAACAGCAGGCGGTGTGGTCGCCAGTCTCACCTTCAGTTTCTGGACAACAATGTTCAACAAGGACTACGAGGCCCTTTGGCAGCAGATCCTTCACCGGATTGCGGACCCCAGTGCGCCCAGGGGACTGAAGAGGAGGAGCTTTTCGGGACCGCTGACTCGCATACGCGTGCTACGCAACCGCATCGCCCATCACGAACCGATCCGCGGCTGGAACCTGCGCGGGCACCACGATGAGATTCTGACGCTGATCGAATGGCTATCGCCGCCCGCCGCGACATGGTGTCGTGAGAACAACCGCTTTCCCCAGGCATACCCGGAAGACGGAATCACCTTGGTATGTTCGCCCGAGTCGAATAGACGCTGACTGCGCGTGTCCTCCTGCAGCCGGGTGCGAAGAGCGGTCGACTAACAGTCGACCCCACCAAGGGCAGGCATCAGGCTGCCGAATGCAACCGTCCCCGCTTCGCCAGCAGCGCCACCCGACGGCTGACCAGCGCGTGCAGCTCCGCCAGCTCCGACGCCCGGTCAGCCGTCATGTTCCCGCCAAACAGCACCCGCGACAACGCCGCCTCGTCGCTGTCGTCCGGGTGCTGCCACCGGTCCCGGTACACCTTCTGGCACACCAGCCAGGCCAGCCGCAGCCCCCCACCGGGCAACGGACGGACCACGCGCTCGTAGACGTGCCAGAACTGGTACTCGGCCTGCAGGTCGATCACAGGTGTCACGGACGGCGCCTGCCGGGGCCGTCCTGGGCCCCGGATGCCGAACAGCGGGGTTCGCGGGTTGTACTGAGCCATGTCGACAGCATGACCCAGCAACATTGTGGGAACCTTGCGTCGCCGCCAGAAAATCCCTGTTGATTGCCCAAGGGGGGCCAGGTGGGTTTGGGGGCCGCCAAGTGCATCCACGCATGGCGTGGATCTACCTAGAAGGTCATCGAGGTACTGAACATCAGCTGCCGTGGCGCGCTGCGCTGCAGGGTCTGGTAGTCCCCCGAGAACGACGAGCCGGCAATGGTGGCGGTGCCGATGTTGTGGCGGTTGAACAGGTTGCTCACGTCCAGCCGCAGCTCCAGGCCGGGCACGGCGCTGTCCGCACCGAAGCGGTAAGCGGCGTAGGTGTTGACCTGCCAGAAGGTCGGCACGCGGATGTCGTTCTCGTAGGTGAAGGGCTGGCGCAGGTACGAGGTGCTGGTGGCACCAAAACGCCAGTCACCGAAGTGGGCGGACAGGTCGCTGACCAGCGAGATCTGCGGGTAGCCCGGCTGGGCGTTGCCCTTGATCGGGTACACCGTGTCACCCACCACGAAATCGCTGTCATAGTACGAACGGGCCACGGCCACGCCCTGGTAGAACTGCAGGTGGTCGGTCAGGTCGGCGGTGATGCCGAGGTCGGCACCGATCACGTGCATCTTCGGCATCAACCGCACGGTGTTGATCTGTGCGAACTGGGTGCCGATGGCAGCCGACAGCAGGCGGTTGCGGATGTCGTTGTAGAACACATCGCCGGTGATCGTCAGCCGGTCGAAGCGGTGCGATGCGCCCACGGTAAGATTCCAGTTCTTTTCCGGACGCAGGGTACCCGCCACGCGGTCGAACTCTTCCTGGTCGGTGATGGTCCACGCCGAGGCGGTGTAACCGATGTTGCCGCGCTGAGCGACGCGATAGCCGTTCATGGTATTGGCCAGGTCGATGAAGGCATCGGTGGATTCGGTCGGGCTCCAGAACAGCGAGACATGCGGCAGGAAGTTGCTCTTCGCGCGCAGCGTGCCGTTCACCGGCCGGTCCTTGGCATCGCCGAGGCCGCCGCCGCTGGTGCGGAAGTCCACGGCCTTGAAACCAACGCCCAGCTTCAGCGTGTCGTTCAACACGATGTCGTCCTGCAGGTAGAACTGGCGCGAGCGGGTCACCCAGCTCGATGCGTTGTCGGTCTTGAACGCGGGACCGTACACATCGAACGGACCGGTGGCCTTCAGCGGCGGGCCCTCGCCCAGCAGTGGCTGCTGGTACCACTCGGTCTTGGCCGCGGCCTTGCTCTTCTCCTGCCAGAAACCGGCAGTGAAGGTGTGCGCGCCGGTCTCGAACTGCAGGTTGACCATGCCGCCCAGGCGGTTGAGGCGCGGCGTCTGTACCTGTTCGGAGAACGGTGCGCCGTTGGGCGGCGGTACGGTCGGGTCGGTCAGCGTGGCCTGGGTGTGGCTGTTGGCGTTGTACAGCTGCACGTTGCCACTCAGCGCCGGGGTGATCTGGAAGCGATGGTTGATCGATGACACGCGGTCGCGGGTGGTCTGGCCGGTGTCGTACGGAATCAGTTCGGACAGCTCACCGCAGGTGTAGGCGCCGCAGGATTTGTCCGCGTTTTCCGGCGAGGCCACGTACCACGCCCACGCATAATCGGGATAGAAGATGTCGGCCTTCCAGCCCAGCTTGCGGATCATGTCGAAGGAGATGTTGTTGTAGCCCCAGACCTTGGCCTTGCTGTCGGACAGGAACACGGTGACATCGCCCCAGGCGACGTCCTGCTGCAGCTTCAGGTCGCCGCGCAGGAAGTTCTGCGTGCCCTCGCCCTGGTACTTGTCGGCGGACACGCGCTGCAGGTCGACCAGCACTTTCGGGCCATGCTCACCGAGCTGGCCGCTCTGCCCGGACACGGTGGTGACCAGCGTGTTGTTGCTGCCCACGCCCTGCTTCACGCGCAGGCTGGGCGTGTCCTGCAGCTCGCGCAGGCGGTATTCCAGGCTGCCGCCGTTGACGCTGCTGGAGAACACGCTGACCGGTGCGCCGCCAGGGCTGACCGTGATCGCGCCGATACCATCGGGCACGCCCACGTTCACCACGCTGGTGCCGGTGAGCGAGAGGAAGCCGTTGTCGTTCAGCGGCACGCCCTCGAAGGTGATGCCCATTTCATTCATGCGGAAGCCGCGCACGAACAGGCTGGTGGCCGAGATATCCAGGCCCAGCCCATCGGTGGCGGTGTAGCTGGCACCGGGCACCTGCTTGAGCATGGCCAGGCCGTTGTTGCCGGTGACCATCGCGTCGAGGTCTTCGGCCTTGATGATGTAGCGGTTGGGGCCGATCACCTGGGTCGGTGCCACGGCCGCACCGCGCGGTGTGGCGATGACCTGCAGGGCGTTGAGTGTAGTGGGCGTGTCGTGCGCGGCATCGTGCGTTTCTGCGGCGTACGCAGGGGCTGTGATGGCCGCGATGATCGCCAAGGCAAGGCGTGTCGTGGGTGGGGTGTTCATGGCAGCAGATCCAGGGTGTAGGGGGAAAGCGGCGCAGGCGCACGCCCAGCGCGTTGCAGCGCCGGTGTCGGCGCCCTGGCTGGCAGTGCGATCGCGTTGAGGGGGTAAAAGCGCGGCGCGCGTCGGTCAGCAGATGAAGACGATCATCTGCCGTGGGATTCGATGGCGTGATTTCGACGTGCGAAATTCTTGCATCGCGCTGCCGCATCCGCTATTGCGCGGTGGTACAGAGCCGATGGCGATGGGGATGGGTGGGCTATACGTGGGTATAGCCCCGCCGTGGTAGAGGCCGACCTCGGTTGGCGCTTGCCGTTTGTGTGTGCCAACCAAGATTGGCACCTACCTGGGCAACTGGACGCGCGGTTACTGCAGAACGAAACGCTCGATCGCGCGCGCCACGCCTTCATCGGCATTGCTGGTGGTCTCGAACCGCGCCACCGCCTTCACCGCGTCGATGGCATTGCCCATCGCCACGCTGGTGCCGGCGTACTGCAGCATGGTCAGGTCGTTCTCCTGGTCACCGATGGCCATCACGTTGGCACGGTCGATGCCCAGGTGCTCGGCCAGCTTCTGCAGGCTCGGGCCCTTGCCGGCGCGGTGGTCGAACACTTCCAGGAAGTACGGCGCGCTCTTCAGCACCGCGAAGCGCTCGGTCAGTTCGCTGGGCAGGCGCGCGATGGCGGCATCCAGCACGTCGGGCGCGTCGATCATCATCAGCTTGATGAAGGACATCGACGGGTCCATGTCTTCGACGCGGCGGTAGGACAGCGGCATCCGCGAAAGATGCGAGTCGGCCACGGTGTAATAGCTGATGTCCTGGTTGGGCGTGTACATGCGCTGGCTGTCCAGCGCCTGGAAGTGCACGCCCACTTCGCGGGCCACCTGCTCGCAGAACAGGAAATCGTCGAAGCTGAGCGGATACTCGACCACGGTTTCGCGCGTGCCGATGCGTTGCACCAGGCCGCCATTGCAGGCGATGCAGTAGTCGTCGTTGCCGATGATGCCGAGCTCGTGCATATACGGCGCCAGGCCCGGAACCGGGCGGCCACTGGTCAGCACGATGTGCACGCCTAGCGCGCGCGCCTGCGCGATGGCCTGCCGAGCGCGTGCGGTGAGCTGGTGCGACGGGTCCAGCAGCGTGCCATCCATGTCGATGGCGACCAGTTCGATGGTCGATTGCCTGCGGCCCATGTCCATTGCGTTCAACTCGTGCGGGGCACGCCAGTTTACCCCCTCATGCCCGGTTCACCTCTTTGCCCACGTTGGCCGGGATACTGCGGGAGCCTGTGCGTCCCCCACCGCAGGACGGCCCGTTGACCGCCCTTCCCTGGAGAACCTTGCGACGCATGACCTACCGTGCCCCCGAAACCAATGACAGCGCGCCCCTGGCCCAGCAGATCGAGCAGATGATCGACGAGCTGCCCGGCGACCAGGTGCGCGTCGGCACCCTGCTCAGCGCGCTGGGCGATGAGGGCCTGCTGCTGATCGTGATCCTGCTCTCGGCCATCTTCATCATCCCGGTGTCCATTCCAGGGCTGAGCACCGTGTTTGGCGCCTCGATCCTGTTGATCGGCCTGAGCCGTGTGCGCGACCGCCCGCTGTGGGTGCCGCAGAAGCTGGCGCGCCGCGAGATCGCCACCGACAAGCTGAAGGCCAACCTGGGCCGTGCGCTGAAGTGGGTGCACCGCATGGAGCGGCTGTCGCGGCCGATGCGGCTGGCGGTGATGGTGCGCTCGAAGAAGATGATGCGCCTGAACAACCTGATGCTGGTGTTCGCGACCCTGCTGCTGATGGCGCCGGCCGGGCCGATTCCTTTCAGCAACACGCTGCCGGCACTGGCGCTGATGTCGTTTGCGATTGGCTTCATCCAGCGCGATGGCGCGGCGGTGGCGGCCGGTTATGGTTTCGTAGTGGCAACGGTGGTGTATTTCGGCGTGCTGCTGGGCGGCGTGGGGTTTGCCGCCGAGTCGGTGTTCAGCGGGTTCCGCAGCAGTACTGCGGAACTGTAGAGCCGAGCCCATGCTCGACTTACGCGCGCACCGCGCGGGTTTCCGTGCACCGAACGAAGAGCAGCCGAGCATGGGCTCGGCTCTACAGAACTACTTGGCCGACACCCGCCACACCACGTCGCCCACGTCGTCGGCGACCAGCAGCGCGCCCTCTGCATCCATGGCCATCCCCACCGGTGCACCCATCAGGGTCTTCTCGTCCTTCGAGGTGAAGCCGCTGACCACGGTCTGCGGCCGCCCGGTCGGCTTGCCATCCTTGAATGGTACGTACACCACTTCGTAGCCGCTCAGCGGTGAACGGTCCCAGCTGCCGTGTTCGCCGATGAAGGCACCGCCGTGGTACTGCGCCGGCAGTGCCTGGCCGGTGTAGAACAGCAACCCCAGCGGCGCCACGTGCGAGCCGATCGCGTAGTCCGGTGTGATCGCCTTGGCCACCAGGTCCGGCCGCTGCGGCTGCACGCGTTCGTCCACGTGCTGGCCGTAGTAGCTGTAGGGCCAGCCGTAGAAGCCATCCTCCTTCACCGAAGTAAGGTAATCCGGCACCAGATCGGCACCGATCTCATCGCGTTCGTTCGCAACAGCCCACAGCTTCCCGGTGCTCGGCTCCCAGTCCAGCCCGGTCGGATTGCGGATGCCCGAGGCGTAGATGCGGCTGCCGCGGGTGGCCACGTCCACTTCCAGCACCACCGCACGGCGGTATTCGACGGCCAGGCCGTTCTCGGTGATGTTGCTGTTGGAGCCCACGCCCACATACAGCTTGCGGCCATCACGGCTGGCCAGCAGTTCCTTGGTCCAGTGGTGGTTGATGGTGCTGGGCAGGTCGGTGAACTCGCGGCCCTTGTCCGACATGCGGGTTTCGCCGGGCACGTAGTGGTACTGCATGATGTTGCCGGTGTTGGCCACGTACAGCGTGTCGCCGATCAGCTGGATGCCGAACGGCGAATGCAGGCCCTCGATGTAGACGTGCTGGGTCCACGTGTTCGTTCCCGGCGCGCGGCGCAGCAGGGTGACCCGGTTCCCGCCCTTGCCGGCCTTGCCCGAGCGCGCTTTGACCTTGCCTGCAATCCACTGCTTGGGCGTGGTGACCGGTTCTTCGCCGGGGCCGTTGCCTTCCACCACCAGTACGTCGCCATTGGGCAGGGTCAGCAGGCGCCGCGGATGCTGCAGGTTGGCGGCGATGCGCTCGATCTTCAGGCCCTCGGCCACCGTGGGGGTCTGTCCATCAGCCCAGCCGACGCCCTTGGGCACCTGCATCGGCGGCATCAGGAAGTTGGCCGGCTTGGGCAGCGGCGGCTGCGGGCCCGACTGGTCGGCGGGATGGTATTCAGCCTTGCCGGCGCAGGCCGACAGCATCACGGCCAGCGCCAGGGCGCCCATGGTGGGCAGGATGTGCTTAGCCATGACGACCTCCCTGCAGCACCGGCGGCTGCAGTGACAGCAGGATCAGGCCCAGGGCGATCAGGGCCACGGTCAGCGCCGACAGGATCGTGCCCGGCACCGCAACGGCGTACGCATCGCGGCTGTGCACGAAGGCGTTCCAGATGGCCAGCACCACCGCGACCAGGTTGAGCAAGAAGTCGATGCGGTCGATGCGGGTGGCCGTGCCGTTGCGGCGCCAGACCGCGAACAGGTTGATCAGGCGCGGCACGATGGCGATCAGCAGGCCGAAGGTGATCAGCCAGGCGGCTGCCTTGCCCCACATCACCTCGGCGCTGTTGAGGTAGATCGCGTCGAAGATCAGTGCGCCGACGAAGAAACCGAAGGGTATCGGGTTCAACAGGCTGAACAGTGTGGTGCCGAGGCCGCGATGAGCCTGGGCGAGCGGATTGACCATCATCGTGCTCCGTGCGGAAGGGTGCACGGGCTGTAGTAGCACAGCGCGATGTGAGGGCGCGCGATGATGACCCGGCGGGGCTGCCACACCCTCCGCGCAGGCACCGCGCTAAGTGGATTCGTCCTCGCGCACCTCGTGGAAGGGCAGCATCGTCTCGAAGCCGAATTCGTGTTCCATGCTGGTGCGGACCAGACCGCCGATGGCGTAGCGGCTGGTGTTGGCATGCACGTCTATGCCACCAGGCCGCCACTCGGTGCGCAGATGCAGCGTCTCTGCGCGTCGCATGACGATCCGTTCCTCCTGCAGCAGCGCGCGACGATGCTTCTTCATCAACAGGCGCAGCGGTTTCACCGTGGTGATGCCGAAGGCTGCCAGCTCGGGCAGCAACTCGCTGATATCGGCATCGTCGCCATAGTCGTGGCTGCGCGTATGCACGGACAGCACCACCTTGCGGATGACGGCAACCGAGAGCGGAGTCTGGTCCGCGCGTGCACGGGCACGCTGGCGTGCCTTCTTCATGTGTGACTTCACCTGCATGCGATTACCCACGTTCCCCGTACCTCGAAGCAAGCACGCGATGATGGCGTGAAGGCATTCGAGTGCCCCGTCATAACTTGACGTACTAAGTGTTTGTGACGCAATTGGCACATTCGCACATTGCGGGTGTGAAGAGGTAGGGGTTTGTTCGTTGTGTCGCGTTTGGCTCGTTGCGATGGGGCAGATCCGCCCCGCCGTCCTGCCATGCCGATTCACAACAGAAGGATTCGTGTATGAAGCGACACACGCAACGCTCCGCGCCACCGCGCTCTGCGCGCCTGGCCCTTGCCACTGCCCTGGTGCTGGGCAGTCTGGCCGTCACCGCCCAGGCCCAACAGGCCGATCCACTGGCGGGGATACAGTGGCACCTGCTCAACACCGGGCAGACGGTCCCGGCTGACACCCTGCCGGTGGCCGGCAACGACCTGAACGTGGATGGCCTGTTCCGCAACGGCATCCGCGGCCAGGGCGTCACCATCGCCATCGTCGATGATGGCCTGCAGATCGCGCACCCGGACCTGGCCGCCAACGTGGCGGCGGTGGCCGGCAAGAACTTCACCAATGGCTCGAACAACCCCACCCCGACCAACCCGGATGTCGACAACCACGGCACCATGGTCGGCGGCATTGCGGGCGCGGTGGGCGCCAACAACCTGGGCGTGCGCGGTGTGGCGCCGGCGGCGACGCTGAAAGGCTTCAACCCGATTTCGCGCTCGGCCCTGGGCAACCAGCAGAGCAACATCGAGTACGCCTGGTGGGACGGCGCGGAGTCGGCCGACGTGCAGGTGTTCAACAACAGCTGGGGTGCCGGCCCGGGCAATCCGAACCTGCCGCTGGCGTACAGCGAAAACACGATTCGTTCGTATGAGCAGGCACTGTCGGGCACGCGCGGTGGCCGTGGCGGCATCTACGTGAAGTCGGCCGGCAACAACTTCAACAATGCCTCGATCAGCCAGACCCAGGATGTCTGCACCACCGACACCAAGAACCGCAACACCGGCTGCGTGCCGGCCGGACGCGATCCGCGCAACAACCTGTTCAACGTGATCACCGTAGGCGCGGTGCGTGCCGATGGCGTGCGCTCGTCCTACTCCTCCACCGGCTCGGCGCTGTGGGTCTCGGCCTTTGGCGGTGAGTACGGCCTGCAGGCCCAGTACGCCCCCGGCCTGGTGGCACGCGCCTACGACCCGGCCATCGTCACCACCGACGTGACCGGGTGCGCGCAGGGCAGCAACAAGAACACCAACCGCCAGAACACCCTGGACAGCAACCTGTCGGCCATCGACAGCACCTGCAACTACACCGCCAAGATGAACGGCACCTCGGCGTCGGCGCCGATGGTCTCGGGCGTGGCGGCGCTGGTGCTGGAAGCCAATCCGAACCTGTCCTATCGCGATGTGAAGTACATCCTGGCTACCACCGCCACCCGCAACCACCCGAACCAGCCGGCGGTGACGCTGGCCGACGGCCGCACGCTGGTGCCGGGCTGGACGGTGAATGCTGCCGGCCGTGCCTACAGCAACTGGTATGGCTTCGGCGTGGTCAACGCTGCACGCGCGGTGCAGGTGGCCGAGAACTTCCAGTCGCTCGGTGCGCTGGTCGATAGCGGCTGGCGCAACACCACGCGTACCGTGGCCATCGGCAACACCTCGGCCGCCGCCGCACGCCTGACCTTCCAGCTGGCCAACGGCGCGCGCAACATCGAGAGCGTGCAGCTGGGCTTCCGGGTCAACCACCGCAACACGCGCCAGCTGCAGTTCGTGCTGGTGTCGCCCAGCGGCACCCGCAGCGTGGTGCAGCCGGCGTTCACCGTGATCGGTTCGGGCACGGGTGGCGCGCAGAGCAACTTCACCAGCTGGGACCTGCTGTCCAGCAATGCCTTCCTGGATGAGAACGCCACAGGCACCTGGACGCTGGAAGTGACCGACATGGGGCAGGCCGCGACCGCTGCATCGCGTGGCAACCTCGAATTCTTCAAGATCCGCGTTCTGGGGCACTGATGATGAAGACGACCATTCTGTTGAGCACGCTCACCTTCGCGGTGATGACCTCCCCTGCCTGGGCACAGAGCTCGGGGCAGACCCCTCCGGCCAGGACCCTGTCGACCGTGGATGCGCAGGAACTGAAGGCATCCGCTACCGGCCGCTCGTTCGACGTGGGCGGCACGCGTTTCCAGCTGTCGCCCTCGGCCACCGTGAAGCAGGCCAGCGGCGGCCAGTTCACGATCACCCCGCAGGCGGCGGCGACCACCAGCTCGCGGACCAAGCGTTCGCTGGATGGCGCCGCCGCCGCGCCTGCTGATGCCGGCGCCGGCAAGTTCGCGGCGGCGGTCTCCCGTGACGGCGCGCCGGTGGTGGCGACCTCGCGGGTCAAGGTGTTCTTCACCGATGCGGCCTCGGCCCAGCGTGCGGCTACGGCTACCGGCGGCACCGTGGTGAAGGTCTCCAAGGCGTCGGGCCAGGCCATCGTGGAGTATCCGTCGGTGAACGCGGCGCTGGATGCGACCACCAGGCTGCTGTCCACCGCCGGGATCCGCGCCACCGAGCCGGACGTGGTGCAGTGGGAAGAGACCAAGTAGGGCGTTGAGTGGTGCCCCCGGCCGGTCGGCTCTCCTGGCCGGCCGGGGGATGGGTGTGTGGGGAAGTGCCGACCAACGGTCGCACCCACCGCGGTGGAGGTGACGTCAGCGGGCGGCGAGTGTGTCGCTGTGCTTGCGGCTGCAGCTGGCCAGTGCGTCGTTGCCGGCGGCTGGATGAGCGGGCTCCAGCAGCAGGCGCTGCACGTCGGAGAACAGCTTGTCCACCGGCATGCCATAGGGCGCGAACAGGCGCAGGCGGCCCTGGCGGTCGAACACGTAGCCGCCCGCGATGTGGCTCATGGTGTAGGTCTCCGGCACCTGGCCGGGTTCCTTCTCGTAGAACGCCTTGAAGTCGCTGGCCATCGCGGCCAACTGCGCTTCGTTGCCAACCAGTGCGATCGCCTTGGGGTCGAAGGCTTCCACATAGGTGCGTGCCACCTCCGGCGTATCACGCGCCGGGTCGACGCTGACGAACACCACCTGCAGCTGGTCGGCATCCTTGCCCATCAGGTGCTTGACCTGGCTCAGCTCGACCATGGTGGTCGGGCACACATCCGGGCAGCTGGTGAAACCGAAGAACAGATAGGTCACCTGCCCCTGCAGGTCCTTCGGGCCACGCACGGTTCCGTGGCTATCGGGCATCGACCACTGCTGACCAAGTTCTTCGCAGGCGATGTCCTTGGAGTAGAAGTCCATGCGCGACTGCGCACTGCAGCCAGCCAGCAGGCCGATGGCCAGGCCTGCCAGCAGCGGCAGGCGGAAACGAGGAGAGAACAACGAACGGACAACAGCAGCAGGACGCTTCACGGGTACCACCAACGCAGATGCGGGCGGGGTCTCGGTCAGGCCTGCCCTTGGGGGAATAGAGGGCTGAGGTGCCGGGGTGATCGCGCGATCCGTGCCGATCACCCCGGCCACGGTCAGTTGATCATCATGTGGTAGTGCATGCTCCAGATGATCCACACCGACAGCGCGACGATGATGAACAGGATCACCAGGGTGAACACGAAGCTGGCCAGGTTCCAGCCACCTTCGGACTTGCGGTCCATGTGCAGGAAATAGACCAGCTGCACCAGGATCTGCGCCACCGCGAAGCCGACCAGCAGGAACAGCGTGAGCGGCCGCGACAGCACCGGGTTCATCACCAGCGCGAACGGCACCACGGTCAGCAGCGCGCACAGCACGAAGCCGATCAGGTAGGACTTGGTGGAGCCGTGCGCATTGCCGGCGCGCGAGGTTTCGACGTGGGCCATGTCAGAAGGCTCCGATCAGGTAGACGAAGGTGAAGACGCAGATCCACACCAGGTCCAGGAAGTGCCAGAACAGGCTCAGGCACGACACGCGGGTGATGTTGGTCGGGGTCAGGCCACGGCGGTAGACCTGGTGCATGACCACCGCCATCCAGATCAGGCCGCTGGCCACGTGCAGGCCGTGGGTGGCGACCAGCGCGAAGAACGCCGACAGGTAGGCACTGGTGCTGGGGCCTGCGCCTTCGTGGATCAGGTGCGAGAACTCATAGATCTCCATGCCGATGAACGAGGCACCGAGCACGAAGGTCACGCCCAGCCAGCGCAGCACCGCCGACGCATCGTGGCGATGCATCGCCAGCACGGCCTGGCCGTAGGTGATGCTGGACACAAGCAGCAGGAAGGTCTCGGCCATCACGAACGGCAACGAGAACAGCTCCTTGCCGGTGGGGCCGCCGGCATAGGCGGTGCTGAGCACCGCATACGAGGCGAACAGCGAACCGAACAGCACCAGGTCGGACATGAGGTAGACCCACATGCCGAACACCTTCATGCCGCCCTGCTCGTGGCTGTGGTCGTGTTCGTGGTGGTCCTCGTGTGCCTGCGTGCCGGTGGCCAGCTCGGGGCGGGTCAACAGGTTCATGCGCGTACCTCCTTCAGCTTGGCAAGGTTGGCCGCTTCAGTGCGCGCCACCTCTTCGGAACTGACGTAGTAGTCCACGTCCTCGTCGTAGGACCGCACGATCAGGGTGACGATCATCGCGATGAAGCTGGCCGCGGCCATCCACCAGATGTGCCAGACCAGGGCGAAGCACAGCACCAGGATCCAGATGTTGAGGATCAGTGGCACGCCGGTGTTCTTCGGCATGTGGATCGGCGCGTACTTCTTCGGCGGCGGCGGCAGGCCGCGCTTCTTCGCTTCGTGGAAGGCGTCCAGCTCATCGGCCTTGGGCACCACCGCGAAGTTGTAGAACGGCGGCGGCGACGGCGTGGCCCATTCCAGCGTGCGCGCATTCCACGGGTCGCCGGTCAGGTCCAGGTTGCGCTTGCGGTCGCGAACGCTCACGTAGATCTGCACCAGCATCAGGATGATGCCCGCGAACACGAACAGCGCGCCGATGAAGGCAGCGATCAGGTACGGCGTCCACGCCGGGTTGTCGTACTGGTTCATGCGACGGGTCATGCCCATGAAGCCCAGCATGTACAGCGGCATGAAGGCCAGGTAGAAGCCGATCACCCAGCAGGCGAACGACCACTTGCCCAGGCGCTCGTTGAGGGTGAAGCCGAACACCTTCGGGAACCAGTAGGCGAAGCCGGCCAGGTAGCCGAACAGCGCGCCGCCGATGATGGTGTTGTGGAAGTGGGCGACCAGGAACAGGCTGTTGTGCAGCAGGAAGTCCGCGCCCGGAATGGCCAGCAGCACGCCGGTCATGCCACCGATGGTGAAGGTGACCAGGAACGCGATGGTCCACAGCATCGGCACGCTGAACTCGACGCGGCCACCGTACATGGTGAACAGCCAGGTAAAGATCTTAACGCCGGTGGGAATGGCGATGATCATCGTCATGATGCCGAAGAAGGCATTGACGCTGGCACCGGAACCCATGGTGAAGAAGTGGTGCAGCCAGACGATGAACGACAGGATGCCGATCGCCAGCGTGGCGCCCACCATCGACTTGTAACCGAACAGCTTCTTGCGCGCGAACGTGGCAGTGACTTCAGAGAAGATGCCGAACGCCGGCAGCACCAGGATGTACACCTCCGGATGGCCCCAGGCCCACACCAGGTTCACGTACATCATCGGGTTGCCACCCAATGTGTTGGTGTAGAAGTTGAAGTCCAGGTAGCGATCCAGGGTGAGCGCGCCCAGCGCCACGGTCAGGATCGGGAAGGCGGCGATGATGATCACGCTGGTGACCAGCACGGTCCAGGTGAACACCGGCATCTTCATCAGGGTCATGCCCGGCGCACGCATGCGCAGGATGGTGATGAACAGGTTGACGCCGGTCAGCAACGTACCGATGCCGGACGCCTGCAGGGCCCAGATGTAGTAGTCGACACCTACGCCTGGACTGAACTCGATGCCCGACAGCGGCGGATAGGCGACCCAGCCGGTCATGGCGAATTCGCCAACGCCCAGCGAGATCATCATCAGCGCCGCGCCGACCACGAAGATCCAGAAGCTGAAGGCGTTGAGGAACGGGAACGCCATGTCGCGCGCACCAATCTGCAGCGGCACGATGATGTTCATCAGGCCGACCACGAACGGGGTGGCCACGAAGAAGATCATGATCACGCCGTGCGCGGTGAAGATCTGGTCGTAGTGCTCGGGCGGCAGGAAGCCGTCACTGCCTGGCCCGGCCGCGGCCAGCTGTGCGCGCATCATCAGCGCGTCGGCGAAGCCGCGCACCAGCATGACCAGCGCCACCACCACGTACATGATGCCGATCTTCTTGTGGTCCACGGTGGTGAACCAGTCGCGCCACAGCGGGCCCCACAGCTTGAAGTACGTCACTGCGCCAAGCAGCGCGAGGCCACCCAGCACCATGGCCGCCAATGTGACCACGACGATCGGCTCGTGCAGCGGCACGGCCTCCCACGTCAATTTACCCAACATGTTCGTTACTCCTGGGAAACCTGAGCACCGCCGGCAGCGCCCGCCGGGGTAGCAGCAGCGGTGTTCTCACCGACGCCGATGAACTGGTCGATGACCTTCTTGAACAGCAGCGGTTCAACACTGGAGAAGTGCTGCACCGGTGCGTTCTTCGACGGCGCGGCCAGCGCCTTGAACTGCGTGAAGCTGAGCGCGTCGGGCGCGCTGCGCACTTCGGCCACCCAGCGCTCGAAGTCTTCGTTGCTGCTGGCAGTGGCGATGAACTTCATGTTCGAGAAGCCATGCCCGCTGTAGTTGCCGGACATGCCACGGAACTGGCCGGGTTCGTTGGCGATCAGGTGCAGCTGCGTGCGCATGCCGGCCATCGCGTAGATCTGCCCACCCAGCTGCGGGATGAAGAAGGTATTCATCGTCGAGTTGGAGGTGATGTTGAATGCCAGCGGACGATTGGCCGGGAAGTTGAGCTGGTTGACCGTGGCGATGCCCAGGTCCGGGTACACGAACACCCACTTCCAGTCGGTGGCGATCACGTCCACGTGCAGCGGTTCGCCAGCCACGTCCAGCGGCTTGTAGGGGTCCAGCTCGTGGGTGGACTTCCACACGATCACCGCCAGCACCGCGATGATGATCAGCGGCACGCCCCAGACCACGATCTCCACCTTGGTGGAGTGCGACCAGTCCGGCGTGTATTTCGCTTTGGTGTTGCCGGCGCGGTAGCGCCACGCGAACACGAAGGTCAGCACGATGGCCGGTATCACCACGATCAGCATCAGGCCGATGCAGATCAGGATCAGGTCGCGCTGGGCGAGCCCGACCATGCCCTTCGAATCCAGCAGCACCCAGTCACAGCCCGACAGGCCGACGCAGGCCAGGGCGACCAGCGCCAGGCGGATGCGGTTCCAGCAGATATTCATTGGAGGTCAACCCTGTTGAAGAAGCGCGCTTGACCGGCTCGCCTGCGCGCAGCGCCCGGGCGTGGAGCGGCTACACTGTGGGTACGAGGTCGCCTACAAGCAGGCGAGCCACTCCAATCAAGCCCATACAAGATACAGCATTGTATGGACCTGTGCATCTGCACGTATGGAAAAATCTGACCGATGACGCCACCTGCTGCCGGCCGCCGCCTGAAACGCCCCAATCGCACCTGGGTCCGCCCCTTCCGCGAGGGCGCCGGCCCGCTGTACCTGCAGATTGCCCAGCAGGTGCGCGAGGCGGTGGATGACGGCGTGCTGCGCCCGGGCGACCGCCTGCCGCCGCAGCGCGACCTGGCCCAGCAGGTGGGCGTGGACCTGACCACGGTCACCCGCGCCTTTGCCGAACTGCGCCAGGCCGGCCTGCTCGACGCGCAGGGCGCGGGCGGCACCTTCATCGCGCTGTCGGCCGGCAACCGCAGCACCTCGGTCGACCTGAGCATGAACATCCCGCCGCTGCTGGGCAGCGCGCCGTTCGCGCAGGGCATGGAAGCCGGCTTCCAGCACGTGGGCCAGCAGCTGGGCCAGGGTGAACTGATGAGCTACCACGTCGGCGCCGGTACCCGCGAGGACCGCGCCGCCGCCGTACAGTGGCTGGCACCGATGCTGGGGACGGTTGGCACCGACCAGGTAGTGATCTGCCCCGGTGCGCAGACCGCGCTGTGCGCGCTGATCCTGGCCCGCACCCAGCCAGGCGAGCTGATCGCCGCCGAGCAGCTGACCTACCCGGGCCTGCTGGCCGCCGCGCGCGTGCTGCAGCGGGGCGTAGTGCCGGTGGCGATGGACGCCGAAGGCATGCTGCCCGAGGCACTGGAAGAAGCCTGCCAGCTGCGCCGCCCGCGCCTGCTGTACCTGGTGCCGACCATCCAGAACCCGACCACGGCGACGATGTCGGCGCAGCGCCGGCAGGCCCTGCTGGCGGTTGCCAAGCGCCACGATCTGACCGTGATCGAAGACGATCCCTACTGGTTGCTGGCTGGTGACGCCGCGCCGCCGTTGGCCGCCCACCGCGACGCCGGCTACCCGGTCTACTACATCTCCACCCTGTCCAAGTGCCTGGCCCCGGGCCTGCGCACCGCTTACCTGGTGGTGCCGGCCGGCGAGCCGATGGAGCCAGTGCTGGACGCCCTGCGCGCGATCGCACTGATGCCGACCCAGTCGATGGTGGCGGTGGCCTCGCAGTGGATCCGCAGTGGCCAGGCCCAGGACATGGTGCAGCGCTTCCAGCAGGAGCTGCGCGAGCGCCAGGCCATTGCCGCCCGGTATCTGCCCACCCGCGCCCAGGCCCATCCGGCCGGCCTGCATGTGTGGCTGCCGCTGCCGCCACGGCTTGACCAGTACCGGCTGATCCAGGCCGCGCAGGAACAGGGCCTGGGCATCGCCAGTTCCGACGCCTTCAGCGTGGAAGAACCGCCGCCGGGCAACGCCATCCGACTGTCGCTGGGCGGCGCGGTCGACCAGGGCGCGCTGGCCGGGGCGCTGGCCAAGCTGAACGAGATCCTGTCTGAAGCCCCCGAGGCCCGGCACAGCGCCATCGTCTGAGTCGTCCACGTGGCACGACATCCATACAAGATGATATTTTTTATGCAATGTATGGATGAAGGGACGTGCATCGATGCGCGCCGAGAAACTGAAGTTCCACCTGGTGATGGCCGGGTGCGGTGGCTTTGTGGTGCTGATGCTGGCCGCGCTGGCCTGGGTCTGCCTGCAGCCGCAGACCGTGGACGTAAAGGCCGCCGAACGCCACGCCATCGAGCAATGCGTGCAGCGCAGCGAGGATCCGTCGCGTAGCGAGATCCAGCGCCGCGCGCAGGCAGATTCCTGCCGCGAGATGCGCAAGCAGTACGTGCACAAGTTCGGCGGGGAAGACTCCTGATGGGCGCAGCCGCGCCGCGCCGCCGCTGGCTACTGCCGACGATGATCGCCCTCGCCTGCCTGTTCATGGCCGGCGTGGCGGCTGCACTGTGGCAGTACTTCGGTTACAGCGCGCAGTCCACGTTCACCGAACAGGCCATCGTCTTCGACGACTCGCAGCTGCGCCTGCCGGCCGATCTGGCCGGAGATACCGGCCGCATCCGCGTGGTGCATTTCTGGGACCCGGCCTGCGGGGTGTGCAACCGCGAGACCGGTGCCCACCTGAGCTACCTGATCAGCATGTACCGCCGCGCCGGCATCGACTTCTACGCGATCCGTCGCCCTGGCACGCAGGGCGAACTGCCCGAGCCGCTGCGCAACAAGGTGATCAACCTGCCGACCATCGATGGCATCGAGCACATTCCGGCCAGCCCTGCCGTGGCGATCTGGGACCGGCAGGGTCATCTGGCCTACGCCGGGCCGTACAGCATCGGCATGGTCTGCAACTCGGCCAACAGTTTCGTCGAACCGCTGCTGGACAGACTGGTGCGCGGCGAAACCGTGCGCCCCAAGGGACTGCTTGCCGTGGGCTGCTACTGCCCCTGGCAGGCCAAGCGCTGAGGACGCGCAATGACATCACTGGCTCTGGGTGACGCGACCGCCGCAAACAACAACGGCGGTCACCTGTCCGAACCGACCGATGGTTATGGACAGGCTCCCGCCGTTGGAAGCAACGATACGCCCCGACATGCTCCGTACATGCCGCGACCGGATGTCGCAGCGCGCGAGTGGGTGCAGGACGTGCTCGCGCACAGCGGGCCGATCTACCTGCGCATCGTCAATTCGCTGGAACGCACGGTGCGCCGTGGCGGCCTCGCACCCGGACAGCGCCTGCCCTCGCAGCGCGCGTTGGCACAGCAGCTCGGCATCGACCTGACCACGGTCACCCGCGCGTTCGATGAAGCACGCAAGCGCGGCCTGATCGAAGCACGCGGACCACAGGGCAGTTTCATCGCACCGCCCAAAGCCGGCTTCGACCAGGCAGTGGACCTGAGCATGAACGTGCCGCCGGTGCCCGACGCCGATGCGCTGGCCGAGACACTGCGCCGCGGTGCCGCCGCCGTGCTTGCACGCAGCAACGCGCCGAACCTGATGACGTATCACCTGGGTGGCGGCAACCCCACTGATCGCCATGCTGCGGCGCGCTGGCTGCAGCCGATGCTGGGCGCCGTGGATGACGACTGCCTGCTGCTGACCGAAGGCGCGCAGGTGGCATTGGCCGCGATCCTGGTCAGCCAGGGCCGCGATGGCGATACGATCCTGTGCGATGCGCTGGTCTACCCGGGCCTGCTGCAGGCCGCCGCCGCACTGGGCCGGCGGCTGCTGCCGGTGGACGGCGACGAACACGGCATGTGTCCTGCAGCGCTGCTGCGGCAGGCACGCGAAAGCGGCGCGCGCCTGGTCTATCTCAATCCCACCTGCCAGAACCCGACCGCGCTGACCCTGCCGCTGCAGCGGCGCGAGGCGCTGGCGCGTGTACTGGAGAGCGAAGGCCTGCTGGCGATCGAGGATGATCCGTACTGGCACCTTGCCGAAGATGCACCGATACCCCTGGCAACGCTGGCACCGCGCCATGTGTTCTATGTGGCGACGCTGTCGAAGGTGATCAGCCCTGGCCTGCGCACCGCGTTCGTGCAGTGCCCGAGCGCTGCGCACGCCGAGGCGATGACGGCGGCGTTGCGGGCGACGCGGCTGATGGGCCATCCGCTGGTCTCGGCATTGGCCAGCCAGCTGCTGCTGGATGGTTCGGCGCAGTCACTGCTGGCCCAGGTACGCGCCGAGGCACGCGAGCGCATGCGCATGGCACGTTACCTGCTCGCGCCGTCGCTGCTGCAGCGCGCGGAGGGCCTGCATGCCTGGTGCCGGATACCGGCACCCTGGACCGACGCCACGCTGGTGCGTACCGCACAGCTGCAGGGGCTGGCGATTGCGCCGTCATCGGCGTTCTGTCCGCCGGGGGTCTCGCTCCAGTACGGCGTGCGGTTGTCGCTGGGGCTGGCGGCGGACCGACGGCAGCTGGAGAGTGCGTTGCGGCGGATTGACCGGTTGTTGTTGTCCGATGCGTTGCCGGCACTACCGTTCATGATCAGGCCAAGGCGGAGAGCGCCGTCACCAACGCATCCATCTGCTCGGGCCGGGTGAACACCGACGGCGTCACCCGCACGCAGGCGCCGGAGTCCAAGCCGTCGCGATGGGTGGTGAATATCCGATGTTCATCAAGCAGGCGCTTCTGCAGCGCCATGTTGTCTGCCACGCTGGTGCGCCCGCGCAGGCGGAAGCTGGCCAGGGCGCTGGCCAGCGCCGGATCCGGCGAAGACAGCACTTCGATATGCGCCATCTGCCGCGCCGGTACGGTCCAGCGCTCGCGAAGAAAGCGCAGGCGCGCCTGCTTGTTGGCCACGCCGATGCGCTGGTGCAATGCGATCGCTTCTGGCAGCGCCAGGTAAGCGGCGAAGTTGACCGTGCCGGTGTGCACACGGCTGCCCACGCGGCCATCGTCGGTTTCACCCATGTACGGGTCGAGGTCCGCAACGCGGCCCTTGCGCACATACATCGCGCCGACGCCGACCGGCGCACCGATCCACTTGTGCAGGTTGATGCCGACGAAGTCGGCCTTGAGCTGCGGCACCGCGTAGTCGATCTGGCCGAACCCATGCGCCGCATCGACGATCACGTCGATATCGCGTGCGCGTGCGCGCTCGGCGATTTCGGCCACCGGCAGCACCAGCCCATGGCGATGGCTGACCTGGGTCAGCAGCACCAGCTTCAGGCGTGGCAGCCGCGCGAACGTGGCCTCGTAGGCCTGCAGGATCTGCGCATGGTCGGGCACTGCCGGCAGCGCGATGCTCTCGGCCTGCACGCCGCGGCGCTGCTGCAGCCAGCGCATCGCGCCGATCATGCTGTCGTAGTCGATATCGGCGTACAGCACCTGGTCGCCGGGCTGCAGGCGGTTGTAGCCGCCGATCAGCGCCAGCATCGCCTCGGTGGCACCGCGGGTCAGTGCGATCTCGTCGGCGCCCACGCCCAGCAGTTCGGCCACCTGCCGCTGCACCGCCATGTACTGCGCCGGGAACTCACGGCGGCCATACCAGGCGTTGCCACGGTTCACTTCAGCGGTATGGCGCTGGTAACTGGCCAGCGTCTCAAGCCCCATCGCGCCCCAGTAGCCGTTCTCCAGATGGTTCACTTCGTCGGTGATGTCGAAGTGACTGGCCACGGCGGTCCAGTAGTTTTCATCGCGGGCCAGCACGTCCGGCGCCACGGTCGTTGCGGGAATCTGCATGGGTGCAGCGTAACGCGCGGCAGCCGTGGCGGGCAGTGAAGACAGTGCAGCTGCAGCCGGCAGCAAGGTACCTGCACGCAGAAGGGAACGGCGGGCCGGGTCCATCAGAAGCTCAGCCGGTACTGCGCGTACAGATTGGCACCGTCGGTGTCGTACGGCGCGTTGCGCGAGTAGACCAGGCCGCGGCTGGCCTGGAACGTGGCCTCATCCGGGTAGCGGTCGAACACGTTGTCGGCACCCACGCGCAGCCTGTGATGTTCGTTGATGCGATAGCCGACAGCCAGGTCGAGGAAGCTTATCGCGCCGAAGCGCTGGTAGATATCGCCCACTGCATTGCCGCTGGAGTCGGTCCAGGCACCGTAGTAGCGCATGCGCGCCATCAGCGACCAGGCGCCGATGTCCCAGCTGCCGGTCAGGCTGCCCTTGTGCTCGGGCAGGCGGTCTTCGAACAGCACGCGCTGGGTCTCATTGGTTGCCACCGAGGTGCTGCCGTTGTCCACGCGGGTGCGGTTGTAGTTGTAGGCCAGGGTCAGCGTCATGCGGCCCGCGCCGAGGTCGCGCAGGTAGTTGCCGACCACGTCCACGCCGGTGGTGGTGGTATCGAAGTCGTTGGTGAAATAGTTCACCGAGGTATAGCCCAGCGGATTGGGCGTACCGGCCGGAATGGCGAAACTGGCCGACTGGCTGAAGCGGTCGGTGAGCTGGATCTGGTAGACATCCACCGAACCGGACAGGCCCAGGTCGGTGCGCCAGGTCAGGCCCAGCGAGGCGGTACGCGATTCTTCCGGCTTCAACGGCCTGGCACCGAGCAGCTGCGCCAGCGGATCGTTCGGCGACAGGCGGCCGCTGGTGAAGATCTGCAGCGTGCGCGTGTCCAGGCCCTGGGTGGTACTGGTGGTGTTGAGCTGCGCCGGCGTCGGTGCGCGGAAGCCGGTCGACACGGTGCCGCGCAGGGCTACATCCGGCGTGATCGCGAAGCGCGCCGACAGCTTGCCGTCCAGCGTGCTGCCGAAGCTGGAGAAGTCCTCGTAGCGGCTGGCCGCGCCGATGCTCCAGCGCTCGCCCAGCGGCACCTCCATGTCCACGTAGGCAGCCTTGCTGCGCTGGCTCCACTGCCCGGCCTGGCTGGCCGAGAAACCGGGCGCACCATTGGAATTGGCCTCCAGGCCTGCAGCCGCGCCCGGACCCACCGCGTACGACGCCGGGTCACCGGCGCGCACCTGGTAGGTCTCCTGGCGGAACTCGCCACCGAAGGCGACGTTGATCGGCCTGGTCAGCGCGGCCACGTCCCACTCATAGTTGAAGTCGGCGTTGGCGTTCTTCTCGGTCTGGGTCAGGCGGCCGAGATCGAAGTCGGTCGGGCTGGCCGGGCCGAGCGAGGCATTGATCGAGTTCTTCAGGCTGTAGTCGATGGCGTTGCGGCCATACGAGGCGCTCACGTCCCAGCGCAGCTTCGGTGTGATCTCGCCGCGCAGGCCGCCGACCAGCTGCAGGTCATTCTGGACGTTGCCGTACTGCGGGCTGAAGCCGACCGGATACAGCGAGCGCAGGTTCCAGCCCGGGAAGATGGCGGTGGTGCGATACGCGCCAGTGGTGGTATCCGGGTTGCGCCAATTGAAATCGCTGACACCGTCGCTGTGGCTGTACAGGCCGAAGGCATAGAGCTCCAGCGTCTCGCTGGCATTGGCCTTCACGTTGAAGCCGACGCGGCGGCTTTCCAGTTCCGGCTGGCCCCAGCGCTGCACCGGGTTGGGCACCTCCAGCTCCGGATGTACAGCCTGGAAGGCGATCGCATCCGGGCGCTGGCGGGTACGCGAGGTGGCGTCTGAATTGGACGACTCGGCGAACAGCACCAGGCTGCCATAGTCGCCCAGCGACCAGCCGGTGCGCGCACTGAAGTCGCGCGAGGCACCGTCGCCCTGCGCGTACTGCGAATAGCCGGCGGTGATCCCGGTGCCGGGGCCGTCCTCAAGAATGATGTTGATGACACCGGCGATGGCGTCCGAGCCGTACTGCGCCGATGCGCCGTCGCGCAGCACTTCGATGCGCTTGATCGCGCTGGTCGGAATCTGTGCAAGGTCGGCCGCCTGTGCACCACGGTTGCCGAGCAGCGCGCTGCGATGGAAGCGGCGGCCGTTGACCAGCACCAGGGTCTGGTCCGGCGACAGGCCACGCAGCGTAGCCGGACGCACGAACACCTGGCCGTCCGCCATCGGCAGGCGCTGCACCACGAATGATGGCACCAGCTGGGCAAGCACGTCCTTCAGATCGGTGGATTCAACGGAGCTGATGTCTTCCTTGCTGAACACGTCCACCGGCGCCAGTGTTTCGAACTGGGTGCGGTTGGAGGCACGGGTACCGGTGACCAGCATTGCATCAAGCTGGGTGGGCGCGGCGCGGCTGCCGCCTGCGGCATCGACCGCATCGGCCTCCGCTGCGATCGCGCCTCCTGCGCTGGCCATGGAAAGGGCGAGGAGGATGGAACGCGAAAGCTTCGAACGATGCACGGCAGGACTCCGGGAGGACGCGACAGGGCCAGCACCTGCAGGGATATCCCAGGCCTGGACAAGGCGCGCAGTCTCGGCGCGATCTGTGAAGGAGGCATGACGTCAGTGCGACAGCTTGAGTCCGCGCAGGCGCAAGAACTGCTAAACGCCGCGCCTGCCGATCCGCTACTGTGTCCAGCATCGGATTCATGGAACGACAGGATGAGTGCGGCAGGCAAGGCGGTGTGGTACATCGAAACCCATGCGGAGCAGCCGCTGGCCTTGGCCGATATCGCCGCTGCGGTGGGACTGTCGCCATTCCATCTGTCGCGCCTGTTCCAGGCCCGCACCGGCACGTCGGTGGTCCGTTACCTGCGTGGGCGCCGCTTGACAACGGCCGCGCAGCGGCTGGCCAACGGCGCATGCGACATCCTGCAGGTGGCGATTGGCGCGGGCTACACCACTCATGCTGCGTTTACCCGTGCCTTCAGCGAACAGTTCGGGCAGACACCGGAACGGGTACGCGAACAGGGCACCGATGGGCTGGCGCTGGTGCAGGCGATCCGCGTGGACGAGGCGCCGGCTGCCTGCGCTGAGGCGCCACAGCTGCTCGACACCCCGGCCTTCCAGCTGGCCGGCATCGGCATGCGCCATACCCGCAACAGCGGCGGTGCCATTCCCGGGCAGTGGGCCCAGCTCAACCGGGAATGGCCGGCGCCGGCCCCGGTCAGTTTTGGGGTGTGCTGCAACAACGACGACGACGGCGGCTTCGACTATATCGCCGCGCTGCCGATTGGTTCACTTGGCCCTGTACCCGCGCACTGGCAGCGCGTGGATGTGCCCGCACGACGCTACTTGGTGGCCTGGCACGGCGGGCACATCTCGGCCATCCGCTCGACCTGGTTCTGGTTGCTGGATCACTACCTGCCCAGCGCCGGCCTCAGCTTGGCCGACGCGCCGGACCTGGAGCGCTACGACGCCCGGTTCAACGAGCACACTGGCAACGGCGGCGTGGAGATCTGGCTGCCGGTAGACGAAGGTCCCTGCTGACATGGAGCTGAAGATGCGCGTGAACATCACAATTGTCGGGCTGCTGCTGATGGCAGCGGCGCTCTCCGCCCACGCAGGCGACACCTGGAAAGCCGGCGAGCGCCATGGCACCACGACGGTGGCCAGTGCCGCCGTGCGCGATGCGCAGCACCGCAGCACCCTGCGCTACACGGTGTGGTATCCGGCACCGGCCGATAGCAGCGAAGTCGAGGTGACCATCGGGCCGCCTGGCACGCCCCTGTTCGATGTTGGTCGCTCGGCGATGGATGCGCCGCCCGCAGGCGCTCGCCTGCCGACACTGCTGCTGTCGCATGGCAACGGCGGCAGCGCGCGCATGATGGGCTGGCTGGGCACCGCGCTGGCACGGAAAGGTTATCTGGTGATCGCGGTCGATCATCCCGGCAACAATGGTGCCGACCAGATGACCCTCCATGGCAGCATGTTGACCTGGCTGCGCGCGGATGATCTGCGCGCCGCACTGGCGGCCGTGCAGGCCGATCCAGTGCTGGGCCCGCACGTCGATCCTGAACGCCTGGGTGTTGCCGGTTTCTCGGCCGGTGGCTACACCGCGCTGTTGGCGGCTGGGGCGCAACCGGACCTGCAGCGACTGCTGGCGTTCTGCACGGCGCATCCGGATGACGGCGTCTGCCGGCCTCAACAGGAAGCGGCAACGCACACGATGGAGGCGCGTGTTGCCGCTGCGGCTTCGGCCGAGCTGTCGCCGTGGATGTCACACGCCAACGACGCACGCGCCATTCCCGCCGTGCGCGCGGTGTTCCTGATGGCACCGGCGATCATCCAGGCCTTCGCGCCCGAGCAGCTGTCCTCGTTGCGGCTGCCCGTGTCGATTGTGCTTGGCGAGGCTGACACGGTTGCGCCGCCACAGACCAATGGCGCGGCCGCGCGTGCAGTGATTGCGGGCGCTGCACTGCAGCTGCTGCCAGGTGTCGGCCATTACGATTTCCTCGCCGCATGCACCCCGACCGGGCAGCAGCGGCTGCAGGACCTCTGCAGCACGTCAGTGCCAAAGGCAAAGACCCACGCGCAGACAGTGGACGCAGCAGTGCGGTTCTTCGACCATTCACTGCGCTAGTGGCCGCCGGGCGTGGCCCGGCGCTACAGTGGGCGCGTCCACGGAGAATCGATCATGCGCCTGCTGCACCTCACACTGCCGGTATCCGACGTCGCTTCCGTGGCCGCGTATTTCCATGATGTGCTGCAGCAGCGCGTGGTCGGCAACCATGTGCACATCGGCTGGAGCACCATCGAACTGCAGCCGGCGGGTGATTACCCCGTCGGTGGCGTGCACCTGGCCTTCAACGTATCGGACAACCGCTTCGGCGAGGCGATGGCCTGGTTGCGCGAACGGGCCCCGCTGCAACGTAATCCTGAGGGCCTGGATTACTTTGCGCTGGAGAGCAGCTGGCAGTCGCAGTCGGTGTACTTCACCGGTCCTGATGGCCTGATCCTCGAGTTGATCGGCCGGCGCCGTCTGCCAGTCAGCACGCGCGCAGGCGCCTTCCATGGCAGCGAGCTGACCTGCCTGAGCGAGGTTGGCCTACCCAGCCACGATGTCGATGCGGTGCGCGAACAGTCCAGCCAGCGCTTCGGCCTGCAGCCGATCAGCCCGCCGTCGCCGCAGTTCGCGCCGATGGGCGACGACGAAGGCCTGCTGATCGTGGTTGCTGCGGACCGGCGCTGGTTCCCCGAGCAGAAAGACCTGCCCAGTGCCCAGGGCGTGCAGCTGCAGGTGGGTGATGTGAACGGTAGCGGCGAACTGCGCGATGCCGCGCTGGGCTGGCGGGTGTGGGCGGCCTGAGCTACCAGCTGCCCGAAGCGCCGCCGCCGCCACTGCGACCACCACCACCGGACCAGCCGCCGGAACTGCTCGAGGACGAACTCGACGACGAGGTGCTGGACGAGGAACGGTAGCCTTGGGACGACCTTCGTCCGCTGCGTGCTTTTTCGCCGGGCAGCAGGGTGAACAGCCAGATGAAGTACAGGAACAGCGTGCCTACGCTGGACACGATCATCGCCAACACGCGTGCGTTCTCGTCGCTGGCCCGGTCGATGGCCAGCAGCGCGCCCAGCGCATAGGCGCCGGTCAACAGCACCAGTACCACCAGCCGCACGGCGAAGCTGTTGCGGTTCTTGCGCCAGCGCGCGCGGCCGGCCTGCACCAGGAAGAACACCAGCATGGCGGCAAGGGCGACCGCCAGGTTCAGCAACGTGTGCAGGGCAAGGCTGGGCGGCAACTGGCCACGGACCAGCATCACCGCGAAGAAACCGATACTGACGGCCAACATGCCGCACAGCACGATGCGCACACCACGGCTGCGACGCCAGCACCATCCCAGCAGCGCCGCCACCGGTACAGCAGGTAACAGCACGAAGAACAGCGCAGGCAGCACATGCCGCGGCAGCAGCAGCGTCGCCGAAACCAACCCAGCGGCCATCACTGCCGTTACCAGCAGCGGTCTACCCCAGGCAGGCAATGTCGGCCAATTCGGCCTGGGCATTGCCGCATTGGCTGCCAATGCCTTGCGCCGCCGCTCACGGCGTTTAAAGCTGAACTCGGCCTCGGTCCTGGTGGCCAGCAGGCGCGGCGGTGATCGCCACAGACCGGCCAGGAACCCCACCAGCAACGTCAGGGCAACGACCGAATCGCCTGTGCGCCAATCCGCTGGCAACAGGTTGCGTGCGGATGAATCTTCCTGGGGCGGCAGCGGCTCGCCATCGATCAACCCCACCAGCACCTTGCTGCCGTCCAGCAGGCCCTGGTCCAGGTCTCCCTCACGCAGGCGCGGCACGATCGCCTTGTCGATGATGCGCGCGGCATAGGCATCGGGAATGGTGCCTTCCAGGCCATAGCCGGTCTGGATGCGTACGCGCCTGTCCTGCACTGCCACCAGCAGCAACACCCCGTCATCGACACCGGCGCGGCCCAGCTGCCACTGTTCGAAGACGCGCTGTGCATAGGCTTCGATGCCGTCATCGCCAACACTGGGCACCACCAGCACCTGCAGTTGCGCGCCTTTGCGTGCCTGCAGCTGCAATGCCTGCTCGCGCAGCGTGGCGCGGGTGCTGGCGGACAGCGCGTTGGCGGTGTCCACCACCGGATCATCCAGTGCCGGGATCGCGGCCGCCGCCAGCACTGGCAGCGGCAACAGGCAGAGCAGCAGTGCCAGCCCTACCCGCTGCCATGCGTTGCGCCACCGCAGCATCCGGCTCATGTGGACGCCATGCTTTGCAATGGCGGCGTGCTGTGCATCATGCGAAACGGCATCCGTGTATGTCCTTGCCCCATGAACGGAAAAGCCGGCCGGATTACCCCGGCCGGCCTCCTTTACCACACACCTCTTCACACGCAGCGGTCAACGGCCCATGGCCACGCGCTGCTGCTCGTCCTGCACGTGTTGCTGCGAAGGCTCATGCTTGGCCAGCATTGCAGCGCTGGTCTCCTGCAGGCTCGGTGCCGTCTGGGTCATGTCCACCGCAGTACGGAAGCCGGGAACGGTGCCGATGACGAAGGCCTTGCCATCCTGCACGGTGACGCCCTGCAGCTTCTCCGGTGAATCGATGCCGGCGGCCTTGGCCTGGGCGGTCACATGCGCGCTCATCTCGTTGCAGATCATGCCCGGCATGTGGCCACGGATCGCATTGTGCAGCGGCGTATCCGGATGCGCCTTGTCGCCCAGTTGCGGCCCCTTCGGCGCCGCCTCGGCATGGCTGCGGCCTTCGGCCAGCTTGCCCAGCGTCGCCGGACCCGCCACGCCATCGGCGGTGAGCCCGTGCTGCTTCTGGTAGGCGATCAGTGCGTCCCTGGTATTGGCACCGAACTTGCCATCCTCGCTCAGCGGATTGCCTTGGCCGTCGCGCACGCCCAGGCGGTTGAGTTCCTTCTGCAGCGCAGTCACTTCCTCGCCCTTGGCCCCCTGGCGCAGCACACCGTTGTGGTCGGCATCATGCGAATGGCCACCCTTGCCGGTTTCCTTCAGCTTGCCGTGGTCCCAGAAGTCCTGCGGGCTGAGCAGCTTGCCGTGCGGATCCTTCAACTGGTAATGCACGTGCTGGGCATACTGACCCGCACCGCCCGGGCCACGCCCGCCCATGGTGCCGATCGGCTCGCCCGCCTTGATCGGCTGGCCTTCCTTCACCTGGGTCGAGTGCAGGTGCAGGATCTCGTGCGAGTTGCCCTGTGCATCCCTGATCTTCACCGTACCGTAGTCGCCACCGACGAACGTCACCGTTCCGGAGATCGGCGCGTTGACGGTCGGGTGCTGCAGATTACGGCCGTGCTGGCCGCCGACATAGTTGAAGTCGGTGCCACCGTGCGGCTTGTGCGCGCGGTGTTCGCCGAACTCACCGGTAATGTGCGGCTTGACCCCGTTCTGCGGGGGCAGCATCACCTGCATCGTCTGCTCGAAGGTGCGGGTCTGGCCTTCGGCATGCGCCGCTGCCGGCTTGGCCTGCGCGTGGGTGGCCGCAGCTGCGGCGGGGGCCGCGTGGCTGCCATGGGACTGGCCGTGGGTCAGGCCCAGGCGCTGCTCCACGAACCGCTCGTACTTGTCCACGTACGGCATCACCTTCTTTTCAGACAGGGTGAGGCCGCCGTAATCGCGGGTCGGGCCGTCGTGGTGGTACTTGTAGATGTACTCCTCACCCTGGCCGCGCTTGTGCGCCAGCGTGCGGTTATCGATGTAATGGTCAACCAGTGCATCGGACTGTGCGCCGACGTCGAAGCGGTTGCGGCTGTTGAGGTGGTAGTGGTTGCCGGTCTTGTCGATGAACTGGCCCAGGCCCGAGGCCGAGGTGGTGCCAGCGGCGGCATCGGGGTTGAAGCCCGATTCAACGCGGGCGATGGCCAGCACGTGCGCGGTTTCGCGCGGGGTCAGGCCCTTCTCGCGCGCCGACTCGATGATCGTGTCGATCACCCGTGACTGTACTTCCGGGGTCGCATCGCCCCACCGGCGGGAATTGCCATGCAGGCGGCCGTCGCTCTGGTCGATCGGCTCCCGGTAGTGGCTCCACGGTTTGATGCGGTCACTGCTGTAGGCCGCCCCGCGGGGCTGGACCATGTCCTGGTAGATGTCTGCCATGTCTGTGCTATCCATTCTATGAAAAAGGGGATTTCCTTAAGGGGTACTGCTCCTGGTACTTCTGGTACTGCGGTACTGCGGTGCTGCGTTCACAGCGCGCGTGCGACGTCCTGCCGCTGCGCTCAGTCTTCGATGTAGTTCACCTCCGGGTGCTTGATGCCGAGCGAGTCGATCAACGTCTCGTACTCGTCGTTGTTGGGCTCCTGCTCCTCGCCTTCCGCGCCGCGCAGCGGGGGTGTGCTGTGGGTCAACTGGCGGCCACTGGCGTCGTACAGGTAGTACCACTCGCAGAAGCTGCAGCCGAACGGCAGTTCACCGTACTGCACGACGAAGTACGGCGTACCGCTGCGGTCCTGCACGCAGGCCAGGCCAACGGCGGTATAGCCGTCCATCTCCTTGGGCGCAGCAATGGCCTGGCGTGCGCCGTCCTTTTCGATTTCCAGCGTGGTCAGCCGGGAAGCGTCCGTGTCTTGGGTGGGCTGGGCCGCCAGGTGCAGGCGGGTGCCTTGGCAATCGATATGCATGCCGGTCTCGTCGCGCGTAAGAGAGGTGGGAAGGTCCGCAACGGCAGCCGCTGGTGCGGCCGGCGTCGCTGCCGGGTCAGTAGAAGCGGGGGCCGCCGCCGGTGCAGCCGCCTCAGGGCCGCTGCAGGCAGCAAGCATCAGGGCCAGCAAGGGGGCAACGGGAGACAGACGCATGCGGTGCTCCTTGGGTGAATCACACGACCGCCCGAAGGCGGTCGCTCAGGGGTCAGATCGATTCGTCCTCACGCTTGACCAGTTGCCAGCACGGCTTCTGGGCAAAGGTGTAGATCTGCTGGTCGCTGGTATCGGGGGTGCGCATCTGCACCTGTACCTGGCCGTCGGGCAGGCGGGTGACCTGCATCTCGCGGCCCTGGCGTTGCAGCGTGGCCGGGTCCGGCATCACCGGCCATTCGACCTTGGCAAGCGGCACCTTCTCCTCCACCTTGCGTGGCTCCGGCTCGGCGTCGCCATCGATGTGGCTGTCCAGCAGCGGATCGGCAGTGGACGTTTCCTGCAGCGCGATCTCGTTGCCGAAATGCTTGAGGAAGTCGTCGAAGACCGGATGGGGGCAGCTGGCAGACGCGTCTGCCGGGGCCGCGGCAACCGGCGTGGCCGGCGTCGTGGCGGCGGCCGTGCTGCTCGGAGCCGGTGCGGCGGCGTCAGTGATGGCAGCCTGGGGCGCAGGCTTGCAGCCCGACAGCGCAAGCCCCAGGGCAAGCGCAAGCAGGGCAACGGGGCGGAGCTGGTTCAAGGGATCCTCCTGATTCCGGGCGGTCGCGCGCGGTTCCGGCGCGGTAGGGAGGCAAGGATAGCCATGCCTCTGTCGATTCAGTTTCAACATCCGCTGTCAGGAATATCCCGACATGCTGAATTGAGACTCATATCACACTTGGACTGAAATCAACGTCATCGCAGCAGCCGTTAGACTACGCCGCACATGCTTCGACCCTGGCCCCCATGCGCGCATTCCTGCTTGCCCTCTCCCTGCTGGCGCCAACGCTGTGGCCTGGTGTTGTGGCCGCACTGGAGGTCCGGGAAGGCGACCTGCTGTTCGTCACCGCCGGCCGCAGCGGCCTCAGCGCGGCCATCGACGATGCCACCGGCAAGCAGCACGGCCCCAGCTTCGACCACGTGGCCCTTGTCGCCTTGGCGTCGCAGGGGTGGGAGGTACTGCACGCCGACGAGAAGGGATCGCGCCGGCAATCCCTGGTCGAGTTCCGCCAGGACGCCCGCGCCAGGCAGCGGCAGATCGTGGTCTATCGCCTGCAGGCACCGCAGCAGGCCGCCATCAAGGATGCGATCGCGACCGCACGCACGATGCTGGGCAAACCGTACAACACGTCATACGTGTTGAACGAGGACAGCTACTACTGCTCGGACTTCATCGAGCGCGCATTCCGTGCGCACCATGTGTTCGCGTTGCAGCCGATGAACTTCCGCAACCCGCAGACCGGGCAGATCGCCCGGCACTGGGTGGATCTGTACCGCGGCATGGGCATGGACGTGCCGCAGGACCAGCCCGGCACCAATCCCAATGACATGTCGGCGGCGCCGGTGCTGCAGCGCATCGGCGTGCTGGAATAAGCGAAGCCCCGCACAGGGCGGGGCTTCGCGGGTTGCCCAGGCTGGGGCATCGAAGTCACTCTTCCTCGTCCTGCCCACCCTGCTGCTGGTTGCGCTGGTTGCGCTGCTGCTGTTCCTGCTGCTGTTGCTGCTGCTGGTCGCGGCCGCGCCCCTGCTGCTGATCCTGCTGGTTCTGCTGGCCCTGCTGCTTCTGGTTCGGGTTCTGGTTCTGCTGTGCCATGTCCGATCTCCAAAGCCACGCGCGGAATGCGGTGGACGGGACCATCGTCTGCAGCGATTGGTTAATCACACGTGGGTGGCCGGCTACATTCGTGTGTACGCCTGTGAATGAACGCGCGGAACCTCTTGCGGCACAAGCGCCTGAAGGATTCATGCGGGTTCGGCATGTGCTCATGCCGTCATCGGCGTTGCACGCATTCATGGCGCTCGCAGCCGGAGACACGCGCTGAACGAGGCTGGCTTTCCCGGCTCACACAGGGAAGCCAACGCTGCATTCATGGCATCACCGGCGGCACGTACGCCAGCGTCATCCCCAGCAGCCACAGCAGGCCCAGCACCAGCGGGATATGCACCAGCAGCTGGATGAAGGTGAAGCCCACGATGTCGCGTGCCTTCAGGCCCAGCACGCCCAGCAGCGGCAGCATCCAGAACGGGTTGATCAGGTTCGGCAGCGCTTCGGCCGCGTTGTAGACCTGCACGGCCCAGCCCAGGTGCGCCTTCAGTTCGTTGGCGGCCTGCATCACGTAGGGCGCCTCGATGATCCACTTGCCGCCACCAGACGGCACGAAGAAGCCCAGCACCGCCGAATAGACGCCCATCACCAGCGCGAACGAATCGGTGCTGGCCACGTGCACGAACAGGCTCGACAGCCGGTGCGCCAAGGTCTGCCCGTCACCGCCGGCGGCGTGGGTGAGGATCATCGCGATACCGCCGTACAGCGGGAACTGGATCAGTACGCCGGTGGTGCTCGGCACCGCCTTGGCCACCGCGTTGAGGAAGCTGCGCGGGCGCCAGTGCAGCAGCAGGCCCAGCGAAATGAACAGGAAGTTGTAGGTGTTGAGGTTGGCGATGGCGGTGACCACCGGTTTGTTGGCGAACTCGTTGAACAGCCAACCGAACGCCAGCAACGAGAGCAGCACGGTCAGCAGCGGGCTGTATTCCAGCCACTCGCCCGGGCGCGTGCGCCGCTGCAGCGGCTCCGGCTCGGCCTGCGCGGCGCCCGGGAAATCCTCGGCGGTACGCGCACTGCCGGCCGCAGGCGCGGTCAGCCAAGCGATCAGCAGCGAGACCAGGATCAGCACTGCGGTCAGCGCGATCGACTGCCACAGGAAGATGGTTTCGGTGAACGGCAGCACGCCGGTGATCTCCACCAGCCCCGGCGGCATGCTGGCCGGGTTGGCCTGGAGCTGTGCGGCCGAGGAACTCAGCCCCATGGCCCACACCGCGCCCAGGCCAAGATATGCCGAAGCACCGGCCGCGCGGTAGTCCATGCGCAGCTCGGTACGGCGGGCCAACGCGCGGACCAGCAGGCCGCCGAACACCAGCGAGAAACCCCAGCTGAGCAGCGAGGCGAGCATGCTGACCAGGCCCACGTACACCACCGCGCCGCGACCGGTGCGCGGCACACGGGCGAGGAAATCGATGAAGCGTGCGACCACCGGCGCGGTGGCCACGGCGTAGCCACCGATGACCACGAAGGCCATCTGCATGGTGAAGGGGATCAGGCTCCAGAAGCCGTCACCGAAGGCGCTGGCGGTGGCCTGCGGGGTCGAGCCGAAGCCCATCGCGGCCAGCGCGACGATGACCACGCCCAGCACCGCGAACACATACGCGTCGGGGAACCACTTTTCCGCCCAGGCGGCCGAGCGCAGCGCTGCGCGCGCCATCCAGCCATCCTGTACTGCTGCCTTCGAGGCCATCGCCTACCCTCCCAGGTTCGATGGATCGATTCTGGGCGGTGGGGTGCAGGCTGTCAGCCACCTATTGGTCGTAGGCGGCGGAAGGCCCGGCGCTGTGCGCCGCCGCCCGAGCATGGGCTCGGGCGCTACGGATATCCGGTTTCGGGGGGCCACCTGTAGAGCCGAGCCCACGCTCGGCTGCGCGTCTCAGCGCAGCGCCAGGTCCACGGCGATGCCGGCAAACAGCGCGGCACCCACCCAATTGTTGTGCAGGAACGCCTTGAAGCATGGACCGCGTTCGCGATTGCGGCAGATCCAGAACTCGTACACCACCAGCACCGTGGCCACGGCCACACCGGCCAGGTAGTACCCACCCAGCCCGCCACGCACGCCAACCAGCGCCATGGTGGCCAGGAACAGCGCGTAGAGCACGCCCTGGATGACCAGGTCGAGGTCACCGAACAGGATCGCGGTGGAGTGCGAGCCCATCTTCAGGTCGTCCTCGCGATCGACCATGGCGTACCAGGTGTCGTAGGCGGTGGACCACAGGATGTTGCCGGCATACATCAGCCAGCCCAGCATCGGCACCTCGCCCTGCACGGCGGCGAACGCCATCGGGATGCCCCAGCCGAAGGACATTCCCAGGTAGACCTGTGGCAGATGGGTGTAGCGCTTCAGGTAGGGGTAGCTGGCGGCCAGGAACACGCCGATGAAGCTCAGGCCGATGGTCAGCCCGTTCATCGTCAGCACCAGGCCAAATGCCACCAGCATCAGCACCGCAAACAGCGCCAGCGCGGCACGGCCACTGATCGCACCGGTGGCCAGCGGGCGCGCCTTGGTGCGCTCCACGTGCGGGTCGAGCCAGCGGTCGGCGTAGTCGTTGATGACGCAACCGGCCGAGCGGGTCAGCCACACACCGGCAGTGAACACGAACAGGGTCCACAGCGGCGGCAGGCCGCCTGCGGCCAGCCACAACGCCCACCAGGTGGGCCACAGCAGCAGCAGCGTGCCGATCGGGCGATCGGCGCGCATCAGACTCCAGTAATGCCGCCAACGCGGCGTCGCCGGCGACTGCGGCGAAGTGAGGGGGGTATCAGCCATGGCGATAGGATACTCCTGCCCCTCCGGCAGGGCTTTGCCCGTGGGGGGAGATTTGTTCGGCGAAACTGGATAGAATGCCGGTCCCGCACCGCCTCATGGCGCTGCGATGCCCGCCCCGGCACTGGCCGGTGGCGCGGCGGTTCTACAACGCGCCCGTAGCTCAGCCGGATAGAGTAGTGGCTTCCGAAGCCATTGGTCGGGGGTTCGAATCCCTCCGGGCGCGCCATCTTCCCCTGCTCGTTCCCGTCACCCCGGGCCTCTCGCTTGCGCTTCCACGTCAACGTGGCTCAGGAGCGAACGGCATCGAGCGATGTGTGCAACCTTGAAGATCGCGCACGACGATGGAAAGCGCCTGCCCTTTCTGCACGGCACCGGGCAGGAAGGCGCCCTTGCCGTCGTACAGGAAGGTTTCAATCTCACCACGTGCAACCACCAGGTCCGCAGCCGGCGGCTTGAGCTCTTCCAGAACAACACTGAAGGGACGCCAGGCCAGACCGTGTTCGTCGCGGATATCGGTCGATACCGCGTGTGCATGCGCCTGCCGATCCACGCTGGCCAGTGGCAGCCGTAGTGCCTGCGATCCCTCCGTAGCGATCTGGAACCTGCCAAGGACCACGGTATCCACAGTTTCACTGCCGATGTAGGTGATCGTGGCCTCGGGACACTGCACGGCATCGGCCGGGTGCGATGCACACGCGGCCATGCTTGCGGTCAGGAGCAGAATGATCGGCCGGATCATTGGCTGGCACCTGGCACATCGCTACCCTGCCCGGGGTTTGCAGCGGCGCGCGTAGTGGTAGCGCCCGGCCTGCGCGCATAGCTGTAATCGGGATCGCGCCAGGCGCGCACGATCGGACTTCGTGCGTGCCTGATCGCGCCGGGGACCCAGGACAACATCAACACCACGGCCCAGATCGCAGCCAGCCAGAACCATCGGCCCGAGGCATAGGCCCAGATCATGGGTAATGCAGCCAGCATTACGATGATCTGCGTATACAACAGGTAGAGCGTATACAGGCCCAAGCGAGGATCCGAGCGCAGCACCACGCCACATCCCCTGCATGCCGTCTTCGCCTGCCGTCTCGATGCGGAAAGCAGTGGAAACCGCTGCCCCGCGGCGCCGCAAAGTGGACAGGTGAAGGTCAGCAGGCGCATCAGGCAGCTCCTCTCTGTCGTTTGACATCAACTGTCCGGCACGAAGCCGAGCCTAGCATGGGCTTGGTAGGGGGACGCCACAAACAACAACGCCGGGCTATGCCCGGCGTTATGTTCAAAGCAGTCGAGCATGGCTCGACTCTACACAGAGCAGATCAGTACCTGCCATCGAACGCGAAGATCGGCTTGCGCTGCTTCCACGCACCTGCAGTGAAGTCCGGGAACTCCAGCGTCTGGAAACTATTGGCGATCGACTGCTCGCTCAGCGGCGTGATCGCACTCCAGGTCACCGCATCGTAGATGTCGATCGGCATCGGTGCCTTGGCCTTCAGCGCCTCGACAAACGCGTGGATGACGAACCAGTCCATGCCACCGTGGCCGGCGCTGGCGGCGGTGTCGGCATTCTGCTTCCACAGCGGGTGCTCGTACTCGTCCTGGTACTTCTTGAACTCTTCCCACTGGTGCGGCGGGCTGCGGCCTTCGATGTGGATCGAATGGTTCACGTCCATCCACAGGCCCTTGGTGCCCTGCACGCGGAAGCCCATCGAATACGGGCGCGGCAGCGAGGTGTCGTGCTGCAGCAGGATGGTCTCGCCGTTCTCGCAGGCCAGCGTGGTGGTGACGATGTCGCCGAGCTTGAACTTCACCTTGGTGCTGGGGTGGGTGGTGCCGCCACTCTTGGCCACGGTGTATTCGTGCAGGCCACGCGCCTTGGTCGCGAAGGCATTGATGTGGGTGAAGCGGTTGCCACGGTTGATGCCGGTGTACATCGCGCACGGGCCGATGCCGTGGCTGGGGTACAGCTCGCCGTTGCGCTCCACCGAATGCTCGGTGCGCCAGCGCGCTTCGCTCCAGCCCTTGGGCCCGAACTCCGCGCCGCTGTCGTAGGGCTGGTTGGGGTCGCCGGAATTGAACTTCACGCCGCGCAGGTCGTGCTGGTAGCCGGCCTGCAGATGCACCAGCTCGCCGAACAGGCCCTGGCGCACCATCTGCAACGCGGCCATCACGTCGCGGCGATAGCAGACGTTCTCCAGCAGCATGTACGGGGTACCGGTGCTCAGCTGGGTCTTCAACACGTCCCAGTGGTCCTGCAGGGTGATGCCGGCCACTACTTCGCAGCCCACGGCCACGCCGGCCTGCATCGCGGCAATCGCCATCGGCGCGTGATACTCCCACGGCGTGGCGATGATCACGCCATCGATGCCCTTCTGATCCAACAGGCGCTTCCAGGCATTGGTGTCGCGATCCTGGCCGTAGGTCTTCGGGGCCGGCTTGCCGGCCTTGGCCACCATGTCCATGGCGCGGCCGAGCATGATCGGCTCGATGTCGCACAACGCGACCACCTCGACATCGTCGCGGCGCACCAGCTCCTTCAGCAGCACCAGCCCACGCATCCCGGTGCCGATCATGGCCAGGCGCACCTTGCGCCCGCGTGCCCATGCCGGGGTCTGCGGCAGCAGGCTGCTGGCGGCGACAGCGGCACTGGCCGCGATGAATTCCCTACGCTTCATGGCAGACATCTCTCCTCTTGGCAGCGAGCCGGCCGTAGCCGGCCCGCCGGGTCACGCAAACGGAATTACTTGAATCGGTAGCCGATGGTCACACTGTAACCACGACCGAAGATGGTGGCGTAGTCACTGGAGTCACCCAGGAAGCTGTTCGGATCGTAGAACGGCAGGCGGTTGAACAGGTTCTTGACGGTGAAGCTCAGGTTCCACGCGTCATCCGGGCGCCAGGTGACGCTCATGTTGGCGGTCCACCACGACGGTGCACCATCGCACTTGCTCTTCTGCAGGGCCAGGTAGCCGCCGGTGCAGGTTTCCTTGTTGTTGCTCTCTTCGTCGATCTGGTCGGTGGCCCACTTGGTGCCGCCCACGTAGTTGACGAACATGCTGGTGGTCACCTGCTTGTAGGTCCAGTCTGCATTGAGCGTGGCACGCAGGCGCGGGTTGTTGTAGTAGCCCACCACGTCGCCGTAGTACCAGCCGTTCTCCGCGTCCATGTAGAAGCGGTTGCGGTTGGCGATGGTGGCGGCCAGGCCGATGTTCAGGTTGCCCCAGTCGCCCAGCGAGAAGCGGCTGCGCGCGTCGATGTCGAAGCCGTCGATCAGCGTCTTGCCGCGGTTCTTGTACTGGCCGACCACGCTGGCCACGTTGCCGGCGGAGTAGCCCGGCAGGGTGGCCGGGCAGCTCACGCCGCTGGCCGGGTCGGCGCACATCGCCGCCAACTGGGCAAGATTGGCACGGTCGCTGTCGGTGATCGGCGAGCGCGACATCGAGATGATGTCTTCCATGCGGCGGTAGTCCGGCGCGACGATTTCATTGTCACGGTAGATGAACCAGTAGTCGGCCGACACCGACAGCCAGGTTGCTGGCTCGTATACGAAGCCGAGGGTGGCGATCTTGGCCTTTTCCGGCTTCAGGTCCTTGTTCGGCTGGGTCATGCGCGCCACGGTGCGGCTGCAGTCGACGTTCAGCAGGTTCTTGCCGAGGTCGACGTCACCCGGCCGCTGCGACTTCAGCAGCAGGTTGGCGATGGCGTTGGTCTCGCCGCAGCGCAGTTCATCACGGAAGCCACCGAGCTGTGCGAACACGCCGCCATTGCCGGACTCGGCCAGGCTCGGTGCGCGGAAGCCGGTGGAATAGGTGCCGCGCAGCATCAGCTGGTCGAAGGCCTGGTACTTGAAGCCGATCTTCGGCGCCACGTTGGCACTGAAGTTCGGGTACTTGTCCACGCGCACCGCCGCATCCAGTTCCAGCTTGTCGGTGATCGGCGCCACGGTCTCGGCGAACAGCGCGTAGGTGTTGCGCTTGCCGTCGAACCACGAGCCACCCTGCTGGGTGATCAGGCCATTGGCCGCATCGGCATTGCCCGGGGTGTAGAAGGTCTCGCGGCTGGCGTTAAAGCCGAACGCGGCGCGCATCTCGCCGGCCGGCAGCTGGAACAGCGGTCCTTCGATCTTGCCGTCCAGGGTATGCAGGCGGGTCCACGACTGGATGTCGAAGGTCGGGAATGCTTCACGGATCAATGCGGCGTTGGCTTCGCTGATCTCGCCGAACTTGTACGCCGGGTGGTCGGAGATGATCACCCGACCGGTACCCGGATCGATCGTGTACGGCCCGAACGCCTTCTCGAAGCCCTTGGTGTTGACGTTGATCGTCTGGTAGGTGGTGGAGTGGGTACCGGCGCTGGCGAAGGCGGTCTCCCAGTTCCAGTCACCTCGGTTGCCACGCGCACCGGCCAGCACGCGGTAGCTCTTGTCGGTGTTGCGCTGGCCGAAGTAGTTCGGGCCGGCATCCTGCAGCAGGTAGTTCAGGCCGACCACCCCGCCCATCATCGCCTTCAACTGCGGACTGGCATGGTTGTATTCGTTGTTGGGGCCCAGGAACGGGTACAGGAACTGGTTGACGGTGTTGCCGGTATTGCGCGAGAACCAGCTGGTCGGGTTGCCGGTGGTGGTGCCGTAGGTGCGCGGCGTGCCGCCGTTGGCGCGCAGGTCGATGTCGGTGTAGGTCGCCTCGGCGAAGATCTCGGTGCTGTCACCCACCAGGAAAGTGCCGTTGAGGTAGGCGGTGTTGCGCTCGGACTTGGCACCGGCGTCGATCTCGTTGTTCATCCAGGTTTCCCAGACGCAACGCGGACCGGCCGCTTCACTGGTCAGCACGTTCTTGCAGCCCGGCGCGGCTTCCTGCACGCGGCGGCCGGTGACCGGATCGAAGGCGAAGTAAGTGCCCGGATTGAATTCACCCGGCTTGCTGCCCACGCCCAGGCGCAGGTTGTTGAGGTAGTTCGGATTGTTGACGTAGTACTGGTCGGGCCGCTTGTCGTAGAAATCGCTCAGCGGAATCGCGTCGCGGCGGTACATGTTGACCGCACCGTAGATGTTGAAGCGGTTCTCGGCCAGGTCACCGAAGCCGGCGGTGATGCTGGCCTGGCGCTCGCCGTAGGAGTCGATGCGCGAGGAGGTGTCGTTGGTGAAGCTGACCTCGGCGCCCTGGAAGTTGCGCTTGGTGATCACGTTGATCACGCCGGCCACCGCGTCGGTGCCGTACACCGCCGAAGCGCCGTCGGTCAGCACTTCCATGCGTTCGATGGCCGCAGCCGGGATCGCGTCGATGTTGACGAACTGGGTCTGGAAGCCGGCCGGGGCACCGTAGTACGACAGGCGACGACCATTCAGCAGCACCAGCGTTCCCTGGGCACCGAGGCCACGCAGGTTGGCCTGCGAAGCACCGTCGGAACCGGTGAACAGCGAACGCGCGTCCTGCTGCGCCGGGCGGGCGGCCGGCAGGTTGTCGAGCACCTGCAGCAGCGTGCGCGCACCCATGTTCTGGATGTCCTGCTTGCTGATCACCTGCACCGGCGAGGCGGTTTCAACGTCGGTGCGGCGGATGTTGGAGCCGGTGACCTCGATGCGGGCCAGGTCGGTGGCCTTGTCCTTGCTCTCCTGGGCGAAGGCAGGAACGGCGACCGACAGCAGCACGCCGGCGATGGCCAGCGACAGCGGAGCGATCGAACGACAGGGGGGGCGGTGGTGGCGGGCGGGCAACATCGGGGTTCTCTCCTGGCAGGGGTGCAGCGCAATAAGTGAGCGCGTGGGCGTTCGGCGGGCAAAACGCTCCCGGGCCACGGCCACGAGGGCCGTAGTCGGAATGGGCGGGGGGAGGAGCGGTGTTACGAGGGGGTCATGGGGCGACGATGCTGGCGGAGTCGCCCTCCTGGCCGATCAGTACGGCGTTGGCCCAGTTGGCACAGACCTGGGCGGGTTGGCTGCCCTGCGCACCCAGCGTGCGCAGGCTCAGGGTGGAAAGGCCACGGATGTCCAGCTCCGGCTTGACCACGCCGGGTGCCTTCACCAGGCCGCTGTCGTACAGCAGGCGGTTGTCACCCCAGACCTGGAACTGCAGGCCACCGGCGCTGCGGCAGGCGTCGTCGATGCCGAGGTCGGCACGCAGCAGGTGCCAGCCGCCCTGCAGGCGCAGGTCGATGCGGCTGTTGGCGCCGACGCCCAGGCCACGGCGGAACTGCAGGCCGTTCATGCGCATGCCGGCATCGCCACGGAACGACTGGTCGGCGCGCACCTGGCTGGCCAGCGCGGCCGGCACCGGCAGCTCGGAGAGATAGCGCTGCCGGGCCGGTCGCTCCGGTTCCTGGTGTTCGAGGATGTGGAAGGTGGACAGTGCGATCGGGCCGACGTCGCGCGGCTGCAGCGCATCGAAGGCGCGGGCACTGCCCTGTGCGGCGGTAACCATCGGATCGGTGCTGCTGGCGCCATCGCCTTCCGGGTTCTGCACGCTCAGCACGCGGAAGCGCAGCAGGCGGCCGGCATGGGCCGGGAACGCGATGCGCTGCACGCCTTCCTTCAGCTGCAGGCGGCCACGTGCGATCGGCTCACCCCATTCGCCATTGCTGTCGCCCAGGTACACCTCGTAGTCGCGTACCTGGCCGTGCTTCCAGTTCTTGTCGTTGCGCGGCGCGATGTCGATGCCATCGATCATCCTGCGCTCGCCGAACCCGATCACCCACTCATGCGCACCGGTGCGCACGGCTTGGTTGCGCACACTGCGGAACCAGGTGGCCGGGTCATCATCGAAGGCATTTTCCAGCGCATGGCCGGGCTCTTCGGCCGGGCGATTGACCACCAGCAGGCTGTCGGCCGGCAGTTCGCGGCCGAGTACCGGCGCAGCCGGATAGGCATCGTCGGCGGCCGCAGCGGCCACCTCGAAGTCCAGCTGCAGCTGAAGCGGCTGGCGGATGTCCTGGGTAGCGGTACGCACGTGCAGCGTGCCACGGCGCTCCTTGGCATCGAAGTACCAGCCTTCAGCCGCACCGTTGAACGCCGCCGCATCGGCCAGCGCCGGCAACGCGCGGCCACCGGCATGCACCGCACGCGGCGCCTGGCGGCTGAGCACGCGCAGGCCGTAGCGGCGCTGCGGCAGCTGGCCGTTGTACTGGCCCTGCACCGCATCGATCTGCACCTGCACCGGGCCACTGCCCTGCGCTGGCGCCTGCACTCGGATCTGCTGCGTGCTCGACTCACCCTGCTGGTAGCGGCGCGTGTTGCCATCGTCTTCGTACAGCGTGTACTGCGACTCGCCCTGCGGATACAGATCGAAGGTCACTTCATCGAGCGGCTTTTCGCCGTCGAACAGCATCGAGGGGTACATCGGCAGGATCGCACCGGCACGCACGAACACCGGCAGCGTGGCCAGGTCCACCTGGCGGTCGAGCTGGCGGCCGTCGGCGCCGGCCTGCACGCGGCGGCCATCCCAGTAGTCGATCCAGCCGCCGGCCGGCAGGTGGATATCGCGGCGCCAGCCACGGCTGGCGGCCTGGCTGCGGTACACCGGCGCCACCAGCAGGTCGCGGCCAAGCAGGAACTGGTACTTGTAGGTTTCATCCTGCGCATGCGGGTCGCGCGGGTTGTCCCACATCAGGCCGCGCACCGGCGGTGCGCCGGTCTGCGCGGCCTCGTGCACCAGGCCGTACATGTACGGGGTCAGGCGCATCTTCAACTTCAGGTAATCGCGGTTGATGCTGCGGTAGGGCTCGTCGTACCACCACGGATGCTTGCGTGCGTTCGACGACCAGCCGCTCATGCCCATCAGTACCGGCGTGAACGCCTTCCACTGCAGGTCGCGGGTGAAGGTCTCGGCGCTGCCGCCGAAGATCGCATCCACATCGCCGCTGGCGTAGGCCATGCCGGACAGGCCCGACCCGACCAGGGTCGGCACGTGCCAGCGGATGTAATCCCAGCTGCTGCTCTGGTCGCCGGTCCAGGCCACCGCATAGCGCTGGATGCCGGCCCAGCCCATCACCGTCCACAGGAACGGGCGCGAATCGGAATTGTCGAGGATGCCGTTGAACGCCTGACGGTTGGCGTCCATCGCGAACTGGTAGCCCTTGCCGGTCCAGGCCACGTCCAGCTTCTGCACGCGGCTGCCGGCCTTGCCCACTTCCCAGGCGATCTTGTCGACACCGTTCTCGGTCCACAGTCCGGTGCGGAAACCGTAGCCGGCCAGCCCCTTCACGGTTTCCGGCAACTGCTTGTAACCGCAGCCGTAGCCGTCGTTGGGCAGGATCCAGCCACCGGGCATGTCGTGGGCGCGGTACTGCTTGGCCACGCTGTCGATCACATCGGGGGTGGTGCCGGTCGGGCCGTCGCTCCAGCCTTCGGGCACGGTGCCGGGCTTCTTGCTGTTGTCGCCATCGTTGTAGCAATCGGCGTCGCCGTAGGACAGCGCCCAGCGCGCGACCATGTTCGGGCGGCCGGTCAGCTGGGTGTAGCGCTCGATCAGTTTCGGCAGGTCGGCGCCGACGAAGTAATAGGCATCGAAGCGGTCTTCGCGATGCAGCAGCGTGGCCTGGTCGGCCTCGCGCAGATCGTAGCTGCCATCGCTCCAGGTGTTGCGCAGCATGCCCCAGCCACGGCTGCTCAGCAGCATCGGTGCAGGACTGGGGCGGTCGCCCTCTTCCCAGCCGCCGGAATAGGACACCTCCAGCTCGCGGCCCTTGAACTGGTAGCGGCCGTTCTGCTGGCCGCCACCGAAGTAGCCCTCATCGGCCTGCGAGGACAGCACCTGCACGCTCTGCGTGGCATCCAGGTCCAGCGGCTGCAGTTCCTGCCACAGCGCGGTGGGCTGGCCGTTGTCCAGCCGTTCCAGGCGCATGCGTAGCGGCTGCCGCTGTACATGCAGCACCAGGGACTCGGTCCGCACGCGGATTTCCTGCGCGTCTTCTTCCAGCTTCGCCTGCACGTTGGCCTTGGGCTGCGGCAGTACGATCGGCGCGGCCTTGTCGCCGGCGCCGGTCAGCGTGCCGTTGCGGCCGGCCTGCACGCGGATGATGTCGGTGGCCGGCAGTTCGATGCGGATGCGCGCGCCCTTGTCGGTCTGCAGGTCCCAGCCCTGCACGCCGTCGCGGCTGGCGCTGGCGGCAACCGAACGCAGGTTGCCGACCGGCTCGGCCTGGGCCGGCATGGACGCCAACATCAATGCCGGCACCAGGGCCAGCATCAGCGGCGAGCGACGAACGCAGATTTCCACACGGACTCCCAACCCGTTCACCGGGCGTTTCGAAAGCGGTTGGGCCGACTCTAGGGCAGCGATTCGAAAGATGTCAACAAATTGAAAGGAAAAAGGAAGATATATTCCACTGAAACGAAAGTTGTTGCGTCGCAATACTTTGTGTAATCGATTGCAGCTGCCTGTTAAGCATTGTGCGATACGGCATTCGCCCCGTTCTTTCGTTTTCCCGAGTGCTCGGCAGCGGGAAAAGTCATCGCGTCATTTTCTTTCTTTTTACTTTCGATGTTTGACATTTCGAAAGAAAACGCAGATGGTGCGCTGGCCCAACTGGAACCTCCGAATGGACGTCACCCTGCTTTCCGATGTGTCCGCCTGGCAGCGCCTTGGCGGAGCCGATACCGCTACCGAAATCGCCCAGCAGCCAGCGCTGTGGGAAGCCCTCGCCCAGGATCTGTCGCGTGCCCGCGACCGCCTGCAGGCCTTCCTCGGCGGCAGCCTCAACGATCCCAACCAGCGCGTGCTGTTCACCGGCGCCGGCAGCTCCGGCTTCATCGCCGAGATGGTGGCCGACGCGATCAACGCGCAGTGGCCGGCCGAGGTGCGCGTGGTGCACACCACCAGCCTGCTGACCCATCCGGCGCTGTACCTGCAGCGCGACCGCCCCACCCTGCTGGTCTCGTTTGGCCGCAGTGGTTCCAGTCCGGAAAGCGTGGCCGCGGTGGACCGCGTGCGCGCCGATGTGGATGAGGCACGCTTCCTCGACATCACCTGCAACGCCGATGGCGAACTCGCCCGTCGTGGTGCCGGCCGTGCCGATACCTGCACGCTGCTGATGCCGTCGGCCAGCTGCGATCGCGCCTTCGCCATGACCAGCAGCCTGACCTGCATGCTGCTGGCCGCACTGACCGTGTTCGATCGTTCGCCGTGGGATGCGCGCGTGGCGCGCCTGAAGCAGATCGCCGCGCTGGCCCGCGAAGGCCAGGCGCAGTGGGATGCACCGGTGGCGGCGCTGGCGCAGCGCCCGTTCAACCGCATCATCTACCTCGGCAGCGGCCCGCTGGAAGCGCTGGCGCGCGAATGCGCGCTGAAGGTGCTGGAGCTGACCGCCGGCCGCGTGCTGGCGCTGGCCAACACACCGCTGGGCTTCCGCCATGGCCCGAAGTCGACGCTGGACGGCAACACCCTGGTGGTGGTGCTGCGCAGCGTGCAGCCGCTGGCGCGCCGCTACGAACAGGACCTGCTGGAAGAGCTGCGCCGCGACGGCGTGGCCGGCCAGGTGCTGGCGATCGGCCCGCATTCGGACATCGGCGCCGATGACGAATACACCCTCACCGTGCCGGCACTGGACGATCCGTGGCTGGCACCGGTGTGGCTGGGCTTCGCGCAGCTGTTCGCGCTGCAGCGCTCGGCCGCGCTGGGCCTGACCCCGGACAACCCGTTCCCGGACGGCACCGTCAACCGCGTCGTCAAGGGCGTCACCATCCACCATGGCTGAGCTGATCGCCCACGCCTGCTATGGCATCGACATCGGCGGCACCAAGATCGAGCTGGTGGCGTGCGATGCGGCGATGCAGGTCACCTGGCGCCGCCGCGTGGCCACCCCACAGGGTGACTACGACGGCTTCCTGCAGGCGGTGGTGGCGCTGGTCGCCGAGGCGGACGCTGCCCTCGGCCGCAGCGATGCGGCCATCGGCATCGCCCTGCCCGGCGTGCGCGACCGCCGCAGCGGCCGCCAACTCAGCGCGAACGTGCCTGCACTGACCGGCCAATGCGTGGCGCAGGATCTGCAGGCACGCCTGCAGCGCCCGCTGCACTTCGGCAACGATCTGCAGTGCTTTGCCCTGTCTGAAGCGCACGGCGGCGCGGCTGACGGCTACCCCAGCATGTTCGGCGCCATTCTCGGCACTGGTGCCGGTGGTGGCTTCTGCCTGCAGGGCCGCCTGCTGACCGGTTTCAACGGGCTGGCCGGCGAATGGGGCCACTGGAGCGTGCCCGGTCATCTGCTGCAGCGCCACGGCCTGCCGCTGATCGACTGCGCCTGCGGCCTGCAGGGCTGCGTGGAGCGTTATGTGTCCGGCAGTGGCGTGGCGATGATCGAGCGCCACCTTGGTGGCAGCGCCGCCGACGCCAGCGCCGTGATCGCCCTGGCCGAAGCCGGTGATGCCCGCGCGCGCAAGGCGCTGGACATCCACCGCGACCTGCTCGGCCACAGCCTGGCCGCGCTAGTGCTGGCGCTGGACCCGCACGTGATCGTGCTCGGCGGCGGCCTTTCGCAGTACGCGCCGCTGTACCAGCACCTGCCCGCCGCCATCGCCACCCACCTGTTCAAGGGTGTGCAGGTGCCACCGATCGTGCCGCCACGCTTCGGCGATGCCGGTGGCGCACGTGGTGCCGCCCTGCTCGCCTGCCAACCCTCGTTTTCCTGATGTCCGGAGCCTGACCATGTCCCCGTTGCAGACCCTGCTTGCTTCCCACCGCGCCGGTGCCAATGTCGGCCTGTACAGCGTCTGCTGCAGCAACGAGCAGGTGCTGCGCGCGGCCATGCACGTGGCGCTGGCGCACGGCACCGTGCTGCTGATCGAGGCCACCTCCAACCAGGTCGACCAGTTCGGCGGCTACACCGGGATGACTCCGCCGCAGTACCGCGATTACGTCAGCACGCTGGCCGATGAAGAGGGTTTCCCGCGCGAGCGGCTGATCCTGGGTGGCGACCACCTCGGCCCGAATGCCTGGCAGAAGCGCCCGGCTGCCGAAGCGATGACCCACGCGCGCGTGCTGATCGAAGCCTACGTCGCCGCCGGTTTCCACAAGATCCATCTGGATTGCAGCATGTCCTGCGCCGATGATCCGGTGCCACTGCCCGATGCCATCGTCGCTGCGCGCTCGGCCGAGCTGGCCGAAATCGCCGAGCGCACCGCCGCCGAACATGGCCTGCCGCCGCCGGTCTACGTGATCGGTACCGAGGTGCCGATTCCCGGGGGTGAAGCCTCGCTGGCCGAGGGCCTGCAGGTGACCACGCCCGCTGCTGCCGCGCAGACCCTGGCGATTCATCAGCAGGCGTTCGATACGCCGCAGCTGCGCGATGCGTGGCAGCGCGTGATCGCCATGGTGGTGCAACCGGGCGTGGACTTCGACCACAGCAGTGTGCACGAGTACGACCCAGCCGCCGCCAGCACGCTGGCCGACTTCCTCGAACAGCAGCCGCGCATCGTGTTCGAAGCGCATTCCACCGACTACCAGCGCGAAAGTGGCCTGCACGCCTTGGTGCGCGACCACTTCGCCATCCTCAAGGTCGGCCCGGCGGCGACCTTCGCCTACCGCGAAGCGCTGTTCGCGCTGGCCGCGATCGAGGCCGAACTGCTGCCGGCCGCGCAGTGTTCACGCCTGCCGCAGGTGCTGGACGAGGTGATGGTGGCGCAGCCGAAGTACTGGCAGTCCTACTACCAGGGCGATGACACTGCGCTGCGCCTGCTGCGCAGCTACTCCTTCAGTGACCGCTGCCGTTACTACTGGGGCGAGCCCGCGCTGGTGCAGGCGGTGCAGACCCTGTTCGCCAACCTGGAACAGCACGCGCCGCCACTGGTGCTGCTCAGCCAGTACCTGCCGGAGCAGTACCGCGCCGTGCGCGAGGGCACGCTGGCCAATACGCCTACCGCGCTGGCACAGCATCGCGTCGGCCTGTGCCTGGGCGAGTACGCCCGTGCCTGCAGCGCCAACCAGGCCGGAACCCGCACGCATCACGCAGACGCGGCTGCCGCCGTTGCTGCGAACGGCTAATCTTTACCTTTCCCCGCGACACCGAGAATGGCCATGCGCAACACCCGCTCCCGCCGGCAACAGATCCTGCAGCTGCTGATCGAGCACGGCTCGGTGCAGGTGGCCGATCTGGTCGAGCGCTTCGGCGTGTCGGCGGTGACCATCCGTGCCGACCTGACCCACTTCGAATCGCAAGGCCTGGCCAATCGTACTCACGGCGGCGCCACGCTGGTGCGCACGCCGCCACAGGAACAGGACATCCACGAAAAGGACGCACTGAACCTGCCGCTGAAGGAATCGATCGGCGCGTGTGCCGCGCGCCTGGTGCGGCCCGGTGACAACATCATCATCGACTCCGGCTCGACCACGATGACCCTGGCCCGCCACTTGCGCACCCAGCGCGACGTGACGGTGATGACCAATGGGTTGAACATCGCCTGGGAACTGGCCAACGCGCCGGGCATCAACGTGCTGCTGACCGGTGGACTGCTGCGCCAGCAGTCGTTGTCGCTGCAGGGCAGCCAGGCCGAAGCCAGCCTCAACTCCTACAGCTTCGACACCCTGTTCCTGGGCGTGGACGGCCTGGACCTGCAGTTCGGCCTGACCACCCACGATGAAGCCGAAGCCCGCCTCAACCACCGCATGGTCGAGCGCGCGCGCCGCATCGTGGTGCTGACCGACGCCTCCAAGTTCGGCCGCGTCAGCCTGCACCGCATCGCACTTCTCGATCAGATCCACGCCATCATCACCGACGCCGGCATCGACGACGCAACCCGTGAAGGGCTGCAGCGGCTGGGCATCGAGGTGATCATCGCCGAGCCCACTGCATGACCGACACCCGCACCCTGCATGGCCGCATCCTCACGCCGCTGGGTTGGCGGCGTGGCCACGTCCACTTCGATTCGCACATCCGCCAGCTGCAGGTGGACGACCACAGCGGCGCTGACGACCTGCAGCTGCCGGTGATCCTGCCCGGCTTCATCGACCTGCACGTGCATGGTGCGGCCGGCGTCGACCTGATGCAGGGCGGCGACGTGGCACGCACCATTGCCCGCACCCACCTGCGCTTCGGTACCACCACACTGCTGGCGACCACCATGACCGCCGGCCTGGATGAGATCGAGCACGCGCTGCACGGCGTGGCCGCGACCATGGCAGCGCCCGATGCCGACGCCGCCTGCATTGCCGGCGTACATCTGGAAGGGCCGTTCATCAGCCCGCAGCGCCTGGGCGCGCAACCCAACCGCACAATCGAGGCGACGCTGGCGCTGGTGCAGCAACTGCATGCACTTGCACCGATCCGGGTGATGACACTGGCGCCGGAAATCGGCGAGCACACCGCGCTGATTCCCGCGCTTTCCGCGATGGGCATCCGCGTGCAGCTGGGCCACAGCGCCGGCACTTACGAAGAGGGTGTTGCTGCCCTGCAGGCGGGCGCCTCCGGCTTCACTCACCTGTTCAATGGCATGTCCGGTGTCGATCACTATCGACCGGGCATCGCCGCGGCGGCACTGGCGCACGCACAGTACGCCGAGATCATTCCCGACCTGCAGCACATCCACCCCGGCGTGATTCGCCTGGCCGCGCGCGCGATCCCGCGCTTGTACGCGGTGACCGACGCCACCGCCGCTACCGGCATGCCCGATGGCGAGTACGCGCTGGGCGAACAGCGCGTGCACAAGTGCGGCGGCTGCGTGCGTCTGGCCACCGGTTCGCTGGCCGGCAGCGCACTGACCATGGACCAGGCGCTGCGCAACCTGGTGCGTGTGGGACTGGAACTGGCCGATGCCTCGCATCGCGTGTCCACCTTCCCCGCCGATTACCTGGGCCTGGATGATCGCGGCCGCATTGCGCCCGACGCCCGCGCCGACCTGGTGGTACTGGACGCCGAACTGCGCCTGCAGCAGGTGGTCATTGGTGGGCGCGTGGTCGATCTGACCTGACGCAAGCGATGCGGCCCGGATGCCGCGCGGGCTCCCTGTAGAGCCGAGCCATGCTCGGCTCACCGCGCGAAGCGCGGCATGGGGAACCTCGGTATCGGAACGGAAAGCAGCCGAGCATGGCTCGGCTCTACAGAATGCACTCTGCGACGAACCGCCGCCGGGCCTGGCCCGGCGCTACCACAGGAACTGCCGATGACTGCAAGCACCGCCCCGCGCTGGCCCGTACGCTACCTGCTCTTCATCGGCGGCCTGGGGGGCCTGCTGTACGGCATCGACATCGGCATCATCGCCGGTGCCCTGCCCTATCTTGAAGCGACCGCCAGTCACGCCTGGCAGCTCAGCAGCCAGCAGCTCGGCTTCGTGGTGGCGGCCGTACTGCTGGGCAGCGTGCTGTCCTCGCTGTTCGCCGGCATGATCGCCGACCTGATCGGCCGCCGCGGCGCGATGCTGCTGGCCGGCCTGCTGTTCACCGCCTCGATTCCGATCATGGCGCTGGCCTCCGGTTACACGCCGCTGCTGCTGGGCCGCCTGCTGCAGGGCATCAGTGGCGGTTTGATCGGTGTAGTGATTCCGCTGTACCTGGCCGAAGTGCTCAGCCCCGAGCGACGCGGGCGCGGCGCCGCGATGTTCCAGCTGCTGCTGACCGTTGGCCTGGTGCTGGCAGCCCTGATCGGCCTGTACCACGCCCACGCCGTGGATGCCGCCGCCGAAACCGTGCGCTCGCTGCCGCTGGCACAGCAGGCGCAGGAGCTGTTCACGGTGAAGGACCACGCCTGGCGCACCATCTTCTGGACCTGCCTGGCGCCCGGCCTGCTGTTCTGCGCCGGTATCTTCTGGCTGTCCGAATCACCACGCTGGCTGGTGCGCCGCGGCCGCATCGATGAAGCCCGCCGCAGCCTTCAGCGCGTCCTCCCCGCCGCAGACGTCGAGCCCACGCTGGCCCAGATCCAGGCGCCGGAATCGAGCAGCAGCGACGGCAAGCGCGACCCGCTGCTCAGCCGCCGCTACGTGGTGCCGTTCGTGCTGGCCTGCGTGGTGCTGGCCTGCACCCAGGCCACCGGCATCAATTCGGTGCTGGCCTACGCGGTGAACATCCTCAACCAGGCCGGCCTGTCCGGCTCGGTGGCCAACGGCGCCGACGTGGCGATCAAGCTGCTGAATGCGGTGATGACCGTGGTCGCGCTGCTGCTGGTCGACCGCAAGGGCCGCAAATTCCTGCTGATGCTCGGCAGCGGCGGCATCTGCGTGGCCCTGCTGGGCGCGGCCACGCTGTTCTTCCAGGCCGAACGCGGCCGTACCGACGTGCAGCCGCAACTGCAGGCAGCGGTCAGCGGCGACGGCCTGCGGCTGGTGCTGGATGATGCGCAGTGGCAGCGCCTCGGCGCTGGCATCGACAGCGAAGGCCGGCCGCTGCAACTGACCGTGTCGTATGCCTACGGCGACTTCACCAATGTGCGCGCCCTGCGCAGCGACAACCTGACCGACCGCGAGCTGCGCATCGAGCGTGCCGGCACCGTGCAGCCGGACAGCGTGATCGGTGCGTTCTTCCGCAAACTCCACCTGAATCCATTTGCCGACCCGGCCAGTGCCAGCCAGGCGCCATTGCGCATCGAGCAGGCCCGCATTGGCCCGGTGCCGCCACCGGCACACGGCTGGGCCGTGGCCACCTGCATCCTGGTGTTCGTGGCGTTCTTCGCCGTCGGCCCCGGCGTGTGCGTGTGGCTGGCACTGTCGGAGCTGATGCCGAACCGCATCCGTTCCAATGGCATGAGCATCGCGCTGCTGATCAACCAGTTCGTGTCCACCACCATCGCCGCCATCTTCCTGCCCACGGTGGGCCACTACGGCTACGCCAGCATGTTCGTGTTCTGGGCGGCGTGCACCTTTGTGTTCTTCCTGGTGGCCGCGTTCTGGCTGCCGGAGACCAAGGGCAAGTCGCTGGAAGAGATCGAGGCACGGTTCGCCCGGTAGCGGTCGACCTTGGTCGACCTCCATGCGCAGCGTGGGGGTGTTGGCACGTCCGTCAGTCGCCCGTGATGTGCTTGGCCAGCGCCTGCGCCTCGGCAACGCTGGGCAACCCGCTCAGCATCATCGATTCGCCGAACGGTCCCTGCACCGTCGCCACCATCAGCACGCGGCCATCCACGCTGATCGCTGCCCGCTGGCCCACCAGTGCTGCCGTGTCATCGTGGATGCGCTGGTGCGCTTCGGGCCGGTAGCGGATCTGCAGGCCGGGCTGCTTGGAATCGTCCAGTACGTAGCGCACATCAGCAATGTCCGCACTGCCGGCAATCGGCGGCTCGCGCAGGGCCAGGGTTTCGCCTTGCCATTGCGCCGGCCGGCCTTTGCCGGAGGCGTCCACCGCGCTCAGGCGCACATCCACGCCGGGGCGTGGCGCATGATCCTTGCCTGCCAAGGCACCGGGTGTGGCGCCAGGCATGCATCCGGTCAGGGCCAACGCCACGCCCAGCAACAGGGAAAGCGCAGCCCTCACTTCAGCTTCCGCAGCTTGAATGCCACCAGTACCTGCAGCAGCCCATACAGCAGGCTGCCGATGCCGATCCACAGCGTGGTCACCGCCACGCCTGCATACGGATTGGCCGCGAACAGCAGCCCCAGCACCACCGCCAGCACGCCACTGAGGATCAGCAGCCACTCGCCCTGGATCTGCTTGCGCACGCGGATCGCGAATACGATGCGATAGATGCCTGCCACCAGCAGCCACGCCGCCAGGAACAGCACCAGCACGCTGGCCGTGGCCAGCGGATTGATGACCGCCAGGATGCCGAAGCCCAGCGAGGCGATGGCATACAGCGCCAGCCACCCACGCGAGGCACCACTGCCGCCGCTGATCAGTGCGAACAGGCTGATGACACCTTCAACGATGGCCATCACGCCCAGTGTCCACGCCAGCGCCATCGCTGCGGACAAGGGCCAGCCGATGGCAACGATGCCAAAACCCAGTGCGACAAGCCCGTACAGCAGCAGGATCCACCAGCTGCGGCCAACCGCCGACAGCAAGGGAGACAAGGGGGAATTCATGACCACTCCTTCGATCCGGAACCGGCCTCATCCTAGCCCCTGTGGATGAAGAGGGCGATCACGGCGCCCGCGCGCAGACCCACACGCGCACCTCCGCAGCGCCCACCAGGCGCAGCGTCTCGGCAACCTCCATCACCGTGCTGCCGGTGGTCATCACATCATCGACCACGGTCAGCCGCGTTGGCACCAAGCCACGCACATCGAACGCATCGAACAGATTTTCCCTGCGCTGTTCGGCCGTGCGCTCGGACTGCGGCGCGGTGTGGCGCCTCCGGTACAGCCCCTGCCAGACCGGCATCGGCAGCAGCCGGCACAGCTCGCCCGCCTGGTTGTAGCCGCGCTGGCGCAGCCGGCGATTGTGCAGCGGCACCGGCACCAGCGGTGGACACCACCACGGCGGCGGTGCGCGCTGCATCAGCTGCGCGAGCAGGCGTCCGGCTGCGAGATCCTGATGGAACTTGTAGCGGACCAGCAACTGGTCGACCGGTGGCAGGTACAGCAGGCTGGCGTGGGTAGCCGTCTGTGGCGGTACCTCCTCGCGGCAGCTGCCACAGACGATCAACGCGGTGTCGGGCAACGGCAACGCGCAGCGCAGGCAGGCACGGCCTGCCCAGGGCAGATCGGCCAGGCAAGCGCAGCACAGATCAAGATCATCGTGGCCCGGGTCGCCGCAGACCAGGCAGCGGAGCGGTAGCAGCACACCAAGCAGTGCGCGCGAGACACGGGTTGCCGAACGCAGGAGATAAGTACGCATCACCCAATACTTGATGGCGCACGCCGCGTGCGGCCATCGGCGAAGCACCGATTGCAGTGTCGGAACTGCCCTCAACTGCGACGGGGGCCGCCGCCCGTCAGGAAAGGCGTTCACCCTGTCCGGTCGCCGGTGGCGTAGCGGCGGGCCCGATCAACAACTCCGCCAGCCCGCGATAGATCGGCACCCTGCACACCAGCCCGGACACGCCACGCGCGATCAGCACCGTGGCCAGTATCGGCAGCAGCAGGTCGCCGCTGTCGGTCAGTTCCAGCGAGATCACCGCCGACGTCAGCGGGGCCTGGGTAACGCCGGTCAGGTAAGCACACATGCCCAGCAGCACGAACGCGCGCGGGTCCACGCCCGGCATCAGCACTGCCAGGTTGTGGCCGAGTCCAGCGCCGACCGCCAACGCCGGCGAGAACAGGCCGCCGGGAATGCCCGCCACGTACGAGGCCAGATTGGCCAGCAGCTTCATCAACCCGAACTCGTGACCGACCAGCGCCTGCCCCTGCACCAGGCTGCGCGCCTGCTCGTAGCCGGTGCCGAACGCACCTTCACCGAAGACCAGGGCGAGCAGTACCACCGCCATGCCGCAGCCTGCGGCCAACAGCACCGGATGCCGCTGCCGCAGTTGCCCGAGCCAACGCGGGCGGCCCGCCGCACTGGCCAGCACCGCACGCGCGAACAGGCCGCCCAGCAGCCCTGCCACCACGCCGCAAAGCAGGATGGCCAGCCAGCCCTGGCCGAGTGGCAGGCGTGCACTCACATGGCCGAAGTAGGTGTAGTTGCCGAGCAGGCCCAGCGACACCACGCCGCCGACGATCACTGCGGTCAGCAGGGTGCCTGAGAAACGATGCTCGAAGCGGCCGCTGAGCTCCTCGATGGCGAAGACGATACCGGCCAGCGGCGTGTTGAAGGCCGCCGCGATACCCGCCGCACCACCGGCCAGCAGGAAGTGCGAGAGCTCGCGGGGATCCTTGAAACCGAACCAGCGGCCGAACAGATACATCAGGCTTGCGCCTACGTGCACGGTGGGCCCCTCGCGCCCGACCGATGCGCCCCCCAGCAGCGACAGCGAGGTCAGCAGCAGCTTGCCGGCCGAAACCGCTGGGGAAAGGTTGGTTTTCCGGAACGGCTCATCGGCCTTGTCCAGCGCAGCGATGACCTGCGGAATGCCGCTGCCCCGCGTGGGCTTCAGCACGCCGGAAGTGAGCCACGCCAGCAGCGCGAAGATGCCGGGCGTGAGCAGCAGGGCCCACCATGGCGAGTGTGACGTGATGCGCTGGAACAGATGGAAGGCCGCATCGCTGGCCTTGGCGAACAGGATGGCCACCAGCGCCACGGCCACGGCGCCGCCCCAGAGCGCGGCGCGGCGGCGCCAGGCTTCGCTGAGAACCAGCGCGGTGATGCGGCCGCGGAGGCGATGGAGATCGGTCATGAGTCAAAGTCTGCGCGCCAGCGCTTTGGTTAGACAGCGGCCACTGTGGCCGAAGGCCTTGCAGGATGCGGTGAAATGCACGTATGCCGCCAGAAGAGCGTCCTGAACTCGGGCAGATGCAGCGATCTGCGAGATCTGATGCTCAGATCACCAAACGATGGAGAATGTGGGTCAGCGTCAGCTGAGAACAGCCTTGGTTCGGCAACACACCATCCTCTCCCGGCGTGCCCATCTCGAATCCTTCCTCAACGTCCTCGTAGTACAGCAACCCGTCGGGCAGCTGTGCGACCGCCCAGACCCACTCAATCATGCCCAGCCTGTGCAACCGAACCGCATGGAATGGCACGCGCAGGGATTCGAAGGTGGCTCGTTGGACAGGTGAGCAATCCTGCAACTGCCGTGCGACCAGGGTTTCCAGTTCTTCCCGGGTGATCGGCTGCCAGTTGTCCGGATTGTCCATTGCAGCGCTGCCCGATTGAACGTGTGTGCTTGAGGTTACGTCCAACGCGCTGCGCGGGTCGATCCTGACGATGTTCGGGCCAAGCTCACCGCGCAGGCTGCCCCCGCTCCCGGCCCGAGGACGGGGTTCGCCGCGGCAGCAGCGATGCCCGCAATCGATGCAGCGCCATGGCCATCGCTTGTATGGGATTCCATTCCAGTCACGGCCAAGTAAACCAAAACATCAAACTAAAAGTTGACAGCCCGTGCCCCCCCACCCACACTGCCGCCCTCGCTCCATTCGTACCCAAGGCCCCGCCATGGCTGCTGCCATCCGCCACGACTGGCATCACGACGAACTGCAGGCGCTGTTCGATCTGCCGTTTCCCGAGCTGCTGTTCCGCGCCGCCGCGGTGCACCGCGAGCACTTCGATCCGGCGCAGGTGCAGGTGTCCACGCTGTTGTCGGTGAAGACCGGAGGCTGCCCGGAAGACTGCGCGTACTGCCCGCAGGCGCAGCGCTACAGCACCGGGGTGAATGCGCAGAAGCTGATGGAGACCGATGCGGTGCTGGCCAAGGCGCGCCGGGCCAAGGCCGCCGGTGCGTCGCGCTTCTGCATGGGTGCCGCATGGCGTTCACCGAAGGATCGCGACATTCCGAAGGTGGCGGCGATGATCGCCGGGGTGAAGGCACTGGGCCTGGAGACCTGCGCCACGCTGGGCATGCTCAGCGGCGAGCAGGCACGTGCGCTGAAGGACGCCGGCCTGGACTACTACAACCACAACCTCGACACCGCGCCGGACTACTACGATTCGATCATCCACACGCGCCAGTACCAGGACCGCCTGGATACGCTGGAACACGTGCGCGATGCCGGCCTGAAGACCTGCTGCGGCGGCATCGTCGGCATGGGCGAGACGCGCGCGCAGCGCGTTGGCCTGCTGCTGGCGCTGGCCACGCTGCCGGCGCATCCGGATTCGGTGCCGATCAACAAGCTGGTGCAGGTGGCAGGTACGCCGCTGCATGGCAGCGCCGAACTGGACCCATTCGAGTTCGTGCGCATGATCGCGGTGGCCCGCATCGCCATGCCGCGCTCGATGGTGCGGCTGTCGGCCGGGCGCGAGGCGATGAGTGACGAACTGCAGGCGCTGTGTTTCCTGGCCGGCGCCAACTCCATCTTCTACGGCGACAAGCTGCTGACCACCGGCAACCCGGAAAGCGAGCGCGATCTGGCGCTGTTCGCACGGCTGGGGCTACAGCCGATGGCGGTGCAGGGGGATGCCGAAGGCCACGACCACGGCGGTACCGTGCACGCCGATATCAGTGCCGATACGCCCGGCTGTGGCTGCGCTCACGCGGCCTGAGACGGGCCGCAAGCAGGCGCCGCGGCAACGCGCTACCCTAGCCGCCCCGTCGACGCATTCAGCCACCATGGCCCGCCCCGACCTGACCGCCCGCCTCCACGCCCAGCGCGCTCTGCGCGATGCCCAAGGCCGTCGCCGCCCGCGACGCATGGTCACCCGTCGTGATGGCGTGCGCCTGGAAGTGGACGGCCAGTGGCTGACCGGCTTCTGCAGCAACGACTACCTGGGCCTGGCCCAGCAGTTCAGCGTGGTCAACGCGCTGCAGGACGCCGCCGCACGCGAAGGCGCTGGCGCCGGTGCCTCGCACCTGGTCTGCGGCCATCATGCCCTGCATGAGGCGCTGGAACGCGAGGTGGCCGAGTGGCTGGGCTATCCGCGTGCGCTGCTGTTCGGCAGTGGCTTCGCCGCCAATCTGGCGGTACAGCAGGCACTGCTGAGCGAAGAGAACGATGTCTGCGTACAGGACAAGCTCAACCACGCCAGCCTCCTTGATGCCACCCGGCTGGCCGGTGCGCGCCTGCGCCGCTACCCGCACCTGGATGCGGAAGGCGCGATGCGCCAGCTCAAGCACGCGCCCGACGGCGCGGCAATGCTGGCCACCGATGGTGTCTTCAGCATGGACGGCGACATCGCACCGCTGCGTGCATTGTCGCTTGTGGCACGCCTGCAACAGGCGCTGTTCTATGTGGATGATGCGCACGGTGTAGGCGTGGTCGGTGATGGCCGTGGTGCCGTGGCCGCCGCCGGACTGGGCGTGGACGACGTACCGCTGCAGCTGGTCACGCTGGGCAAGGCACTGGGCGGTTCCGGTGCGCTGGTGCTGGGCCGCGACGACCTGATCGAGCATCTGGCCGAAACCGCGCGCCCGTACATCTACACCACCGCCGTGCCACCGGCGATGGCCGCTGCTGCGCTTGAAGCAGTGCGCCTGGCGCGCCGCGACCACTGGCGTCGCACAAAGCTGACCGACCTGATCGCGCTGTTCCGCACTGAAGCGCGTCGCCATGGCCTGGACCTGATGGCTTCGGAAACACCGATCCAGCCGCTGCTGTTCGGCGATGACCGCACCGCCGTGGCGATGTCCACGGCGCTGGAACAGGCCGGCTGGCTGGTCGGTGCAATCCGCCCGCCGACTGTGCCGGAAGGCAAGGCACGCCTGCGCGTGACACTGTCCGCGCTGCATACGCCGGAACAGGTGCGCGGCCTGGTGGAGGCTATCGCCAGCGCGCGCGATCGCGTGACCCTGGCCGTGCGTGAAGCCGCGCCACCGCCGCTGCCCGCTTTTGCCTGAGTTCCGTGTCGTTGCCCATGCATATTGACGTCACCGGCCGTGGGCCGGACCTGGTACTGATCCACGGCTGGGCCCTGCAGGGCGGTGTATTCGCGCCGCTGGTGCAGCGCCTGGCGGACCAGTTCACCCTGCACCTGGTCGACCTGCCCGGCCATGGCCACAGCCGCGAGGACACCACGCCGCTGCGCCTGCCGTTCGTGGTCAGTGCCATTGCCGCGGCCACACCCCCGGCGGTGTGGTGCGGCTGGTCGCTGGGCGGCCTGTTCGCGCTGCACGCTGCCGCGACGCTGCCGAAGGTGCGCGGGCTGGCGATGATCGCGGCCACGCCACGCTTCGTGCGTGGCGAAGACTGGCCGCATGCAGTGGAACCGGCGGTGTTCGAGCAGTTCGGGCGCGAGCTGGCCACCGACTTCGCCGGCACCCTGGAACGCTTCCTCGCGCTGGACGTGATGGGCTCGGCACACGCCCGCGAGGAGCTGCGCGTCCTGCGGCAGCGCCTGGTCGAGCGCGGTGCGCCCACCGAACGCGCCCTGCTGGAAGGCCTGCGCCTGCTCGAAAGCACCGATCTGCGCGGCGCGCTGCCGACGCTGGGCAAGCCCAGCCTGTGGATCGCCGGCCAGCGAGACCGGTTGGTGTCTCCGGTGGCGATGCAGGCCGCCGCAGCGCTGGCCCCGGGCGCGCAGGCGCTGACGATCGCCCATGGTGGACATGCGCCTTTCCTCGGCCATGCCGATGAGGTGGCCGCCGCCCTGCAACACTTCGTTGCCGGCCTGTCACCGGCCGATGGCGGACAATGAGCCCCCTCCGAATTCCGCAGGATTGACGCATGGATCTGGGTATCAACGGCCGCTGGGCACTGGTCTGCGGCGCAAGCAAGGGCTTGGGCCTGGGCTGCGCGCGTGCGCTGGTGCGCGAGGGCGTCAACGTGGTGATCGTGGCTCGTGGCGAGGAGGCACTGCAGGTTGCCGCCGCAGGGCTGAGCGCCCTGCCCGGTGCCGGTGAGGTGCGCGCCGTCGCCGCCGACGTCACCACCGAGGCCGGCCGCACTGCGGCGCTGACCGCCTGCCCGCAGGTGGACATCCTGGTCAACAATGCCGGTGGTCCGCCGCCCGGTGATTTCCGCAATTTCGAACGCGACGACTGGATTGCCGCGCTGGACGCCAACATGCTGGCGCCGATCGCGCTGATCCGCGCCACCGTCGACGCGATGATCGAGCGCGGCTTCGGCCGCATCGTCAACATCACATCGTCGGCGGTGAAAGCCCCGATCGACATCCTGGCGTTGTCCAACGGCGCGCGCAGTGGCCTGACCGGTTTCGTCGCCGGCCTGGCGCGCCGCACGGTGGCCCACAACGTCACCATCAACAATCTGCTGCCCGGCCAGTTCGACACCGACCGCCTGCGCGCCAACTTCGCCCACAGTGCGGGCAAGGACGGCGATGCCGGCGAAGTCGCCGAACGCCGCCGCCAGCAGATTCCCGCCGGCCGCTTCGGCACGCCTGACGAATTCGGCGCCGCCTGCGCCTTCCTGTGCAGTGCACAGGCCGGTTACCTCACCGGACAGAACCTGCTGATCGACGGCGGCGCCTACCCCGGTACGTTCTAAGAGACTTTCGCAATGCCGTCCCACTTCGATGCCCGCCATGTCCGCCGCGCGTTCGCGCGTGCCGCCAGCAGCTATGACGCCGCTGCCGCCCTGCAGCGCGAGGTGCAGTCGCGGCTGATCGAATCGCTGGACTACCTGGAGGCACGCAAGCCCGAGGTGGTGCTGGACATCGGTGCCGGCACCGGCCACGCCAGCGCGTTGATGAAGAAGCGCTGGCCGAAGGCGCAGGTGATCGCGCTGGACGTGGCGCTGCCGATGCTGGACCAGGCCAAGCGCCAGGCCGGCTGGTGGAAGCCGTTCCAGCGCCTGTGCGGCGACGCCGCCGCATTGCCGTTGGCGGACAACAGCGTGGATGTGATCTTCAGCAACCTGTGCCTGCAGTGGGTGGACGACCTGCCGGCGGTGTTCGCAGGCTTCCGTCGCGTGCTCAAGCCCGGTGGCCTGCTGCTGTGTTCCACCTTCGGCCCGGAAACCCTGATCGAACTCAACGAAGCCTTCGCGGCCGCCGATGACCGCCCGCACGTGAGCCGCTTTGCACAGATCGCCCAGTTCGGCGATGCGTTGATGATGGCGGGCTTCCGCGACCCGGTGCTGGACCGCGATCTGTTCACCCTGACCTACGACGACCTGCCCTCGTTGATGCGCGAACTGCGCGCGATGGGCGCGACCAACGCGCGGGTGGACCGCCGCCACACACTGACCGGGCGTAGCCGTTTCGCGGCGGCGGCAGCGGCGTATGAACCGATGCGGCGCGCCGACGGCAAGCTGCCCAGCAGCTGGGAAGTGATCTATGCCCACGCCTGGGCACCGGACCCGGGCGCACCGATCCGCGAAGGCGGGCATGACGTGGCCTCGGTGCCGGTGTCGGCGATTCCGATCCGGCGCAAGCAGACCTGATCGTCTGGTAGTGCCGGCCGCTGGCCGGCAACCTCACGATTCCATGGTGGGCATCTGCCGTCCAGCGGCCGGCACTACCAAATGCGACGCCATACGCGAATCGCTCTGGTGGGTGCCGACCTTGGTCGGCACAGTGCCGGCAACCTCACGATTCCATGGTGGGCGTCGGCCGGCCAGCGGCCGGCACTACCGCATGGCACCCGCCCAAATCAGGTTTCCGCCTCAGGTATTGGCCGGCGAGCTCAGCGGCGGGCGCACCAGGTCGCGGTGGAAGAAGTAGATTTCCTGCACCAGGAAGCGCCAGCTGGTGTGGAAGCTGCGGAAGCGCGTGCTGGGCGTGGACGAGGCCAGCGCATCGATGCCCAGCGCCTTGCTCAGGCGCAGCGCGCGCGCCATGTGCAGCGGGTCGCTGACGATGATCACCCGGTGCAGGTCGCGCTGGTCCATCAGTCGCTTGGCTTCCACCAGGTTCTGCACGGTGTTGCGTGACGCGGTCTCGATCAGGATCGCATCGTCCGGCACGCCATGCTTCAGCGCATAGCGCCGCGCCACCTGCGATTCGGAGAAGCGCGCACCGGTGCCGCCATAGCCGCCGGTGAAGATCAGCAGCGGCGCGTACTGGGCCTCGTACAGGTCTAGTCCATGCCGGATACGTTCTTCGAACACCGGCGATGGCTTGGCGTCATAGGCGGCCGCACCGAGCACGATGATGGCGTCGGCCTTGGCGGCCTGGTCGCGCTCACCGACCCAGACGATCCAGGCGGTCACGCCCAGCAGCCAGACCACCAGCAGCACGAACAGCCGCCACAGCCAGCCCAGCAGGCCGGTGCGGGGCCGGTGCCGGTCGCGGCTCATGGCGCGCCCCAGCGCAGCGCAGGCAGGTCGACATTGCCACCAGACAGCACCAGGCCCACGCGCAGGCCGGCGAAGCGCTGTGGCTGTGCCAGCACGGCAGCGAGCACGGTGGCCGACGACGGCTCGACCACCTGCTTGAGCACCTCCCACAGCAGGCGCATCGCCGCCATCGTCGCGGTGTCATCAACCACGATCACCTCGGCACCTGCCGCGCGCAGCAGTTCGAAATTCGGCGCGCCGATCAGGGTACGCAGTCCATCGCAGATCGTGTCCGGGGCGAACGCGCCCTGGCGCTCGCCAGCGGCCAGCGAGCGCGCGGTATCGTCGGCTCCGGCTGGCTCGGCCAGCACCAGGCGGGTCTGCGGGCTGGCGTGCTGCAGGGCCAGCGCGGTGCCGCTGGCCAGGCCACCGCCGCCGACCGGCACGACCAGCACGTCGAACGGGCCGTCGCTGTGCAGCAGCTCCAGCGCGGCGGTGCCCTGCCCCGCCATCACCGCCGGGTCGGTGTATGGATGGACGAGAGTCGCGCCGGTATCGGCCTGCACTTTGGCGCAGGCGGCCTCACGATCGGCGGTGGTCGGCGGGCAGCGCCAGAGGGTGGCGCCATGGCGCGCGATGTTGGCCAGCTTGGCCGCCACCGCGCCTTCCGGCACCACCACGTGACAGGGAATGCCACGCGTGCGCGCGGCCAGCGCCAAGGCGGCGCCGTGGTTGCCGGAGGAGTGCGTGACCACGCCGGCACTGGCGCGATCGGCCTCCAGCGCCCACACCGCGTTGCAGGCACCACGGAACTTGAATGCGCCGCCGCGCTGCAGGTGCTCGGCCTTGAACGCGAGTTGCGCGCCGGCCAGCGCATCAAGCATGCGCGAGCGCAGTACCGGGGTCACGCTGGCATGCGGGGCAATCCTCGCCGCAGCAAGCAGGACGTCATCGGCGCGGGGCAACAGTGAATCGCTCATGACGCAAGATTAACGTATGGCTTCGCGCTGGCGACCGGGGCGCAGGTCATGCCAGCATGCAGGCCTACGCCTCCATTCATCCTGGCCGGCAGAATTAAGGGCCGATTCAACGCTGGCGCCCGAAGCTGACTGCACACCCGTCCTCTGGGGGGACCCACCATGAAAATGCGCCTGATGCTTGCCGGTGGCCTGTTGCTGGCCCTGACCGGCTGCACCACCTACGACTATGTCGGCGGCGGCCGCAGCGGCAGCTACTACCACGGTGCGCCGTCGGTGGAGTACCGCTACCCGGCCGGCTATCCCTACAACTACGGCCCCTACTACGGTGGCTATGGCGGCTACTACGGCGGCTACGGCAACCCGTATTACTCGCGCCCGATCTACCGCCCGCCGCACAACCATCGCCCGCCGCCGCGCCCGGGCAATGGTGGCGAGCACCGTCCGCCGCCGCCGTCGCGACCGTCGTACAACGGTGGTTCGCCGTGGCGGAACATGGACTCGATGCGCCGCCCGCCGCAGTCAAACGCACAGCCGCCGGCGCCCCAGGCCCGTCCGGCACCGGCACCGAGTGCGCCGAGGATGAACGGTTCCCCCTGGCGCAACATGGATCGTGCGACGCAGCGCACAGTTGAGCGCTGAACCGTCTTGCATTTCACACGGTCTAAGCTGCACTCTACGCGGACAGTGACGGCCCGCGTCACAAAGTGACAAAAACGACACGGGCCGCCGCAAAAAGCTCTACGTCGATATCCGACAGGAACATCTGGATCCCCCCTGTTCCGGCCCTGTCGGATGTCGGCACCTCTGAAGGCAGACGGCCCCGCAATGCGGGGCCGTTTGTTTTGTCAGGTCGCCAACCGGCGAAAGCCCCAGCTTCAGTAGATCCACGCCATGCGTGGATGGCGCCTTCCCGACAACCCCAAAAAAACAGGGCCGGACAGTCCCCCGACTGCCGGCCCTCTGCTCCCCCACCGTGCGCCTGTACCGGCCCCTGTTCCAATTCCGGTCACGGGCGCCTACGGCGCCAGCCACGATGGGTGCTATTGGGTTATCTGCAAAAATCCTGCCAACTTTAGGGCCGATTTCGCCACCAACTGGCCGGCGCCGGCGTCCGGACCCCGAATGGCGCTAAAATCGCCACCCCGGCGCCGCCCCCGGCCGCGCCTGCCCCAAGCTGAACAGCCCCCATGAACCCGTCCTTCCATCGTTACGACGTCATCGTCATCGGCGGTGGCCACGCCGGCACCGAAGCCGCGCTGGCCGCGGCCCGCACCGGCGTGCGCACCCTGCTGCTGACCCACAACATCGAAACCGTGGGTGCGATGAGCTGCAACCCGGCCATCGGCGGCATCGGCAAGGGCCACCTGGTCAAGGAAATCGACGCGCTCGGCGGTGCGATGGCGCATGCCGCCGACCGCGCCGGCATCCAGTGGCGCACCCTCAACGCCTCCAAGGGCCCGGCCGTGCGCGCCACCCGCTGCCAGGCCGACCGCAACCTGTACCGCATGGCGATCCGCGCCATCGTCGAAGGCCAGGCCAACCTGACCGTGTTCCAGGCGGCCGTCGATGACCTGGTCATCGAAGGCGACGCCGTGCGCGGGGTCATCACCCAGACCGGCCTGCGCTTCGACGCCGAGGCCGTGGTGCTGACCGCCGGCACCTTCCTGGCCGGCAAGATCCATGTCGGCCCGACCCAGTACGCCGCCGGCCGCATGGGCGACCCGCCGGCCACCACGCTGGCCGCGCGCCTGCGCGAGCGCCCGTTCCAGGTGGACCGCCTGAAGACCGGCACGCCGCCGCGCATCGACGGCCGCTCGCTGGACTACAGCGTGATGGATGAGCAGCCCGGCGACTCGCCGCGCCCGGTGATGTCCTTCCTCGGTTCGGTGGACGAGCATCCGCAGCAGGTCAGCTGCTGGATCACCCACACCACCGAACAGACCCACCAGATCATCCGCGACGCGCTGCACCGCTCGCCGCTGTACAGCGGCCAGATCGAAGGCATCGGCCCGCGCTACTGCCCGTCCATCGAGGACAAGGTGGTGCGCTTTGCCGAGAAGGCCAGCCACCAGATCTTCGTCGAACCCGAAGGCCTGGGCATCGTCGAGATCTACCCCAACGGCATCTCCACCTCGCTGCCGTTCGACGTGCAGCTGGAGATGGTGCGCAGCATCCGCGGTTTCGGCAACGCGCACATCACCCGCCCCGGCTATGCGATCGAGTACGACTTCTTTGATCCACGCGGGTTGAAGGCTTCGCTGGAAACCAAGCTGGTCAACGGCCTGTTCTTCGCCGGCCAGATCAACGGCACCACCGGCTATGAAGAAGCCGCCGCGCAAGGCCTGTTGGCCGGCCTCAACGCTGCACGCCAGGTGCGCGGGCTGGACGGCTGGTGCCCGCGCCGCGACGAGGCGTACCTGGGCGTGCTGGTGGATGACCTGATCACTCACGGTACCAACGAGCCCTACCGCATGTTCACCAGCCGCGCCGAGTACCGCCTGCAGCTGCGCGAGGACAATGCCGACCAGCGCCTGACGCCGGCCGGCCGCGAGATGGGCTTGGTGGATGACCGCCGCTGGAACGCGTTCGAGACCAAGCAGGCCGCTGTTGCTGCCGAACGCGCACGCTTGGGCGCGCTGTGGGCAACCCCGGCCAATGCGCTGGGCCGCGAAGTGCAGGACACGCTGGGTGTGGCGGTCAGCCGCGAGACCAGCGTGCTGGACCTAATCAAGCGCCCCGAGCTGGATTACGCGCAGCTGATGCAGGTGCCATCGCTGGGGCCGGCCGTGGCCGACGCCAAGGTGGCCGAGCAGGTGGAGATCGGCGTGAAGTACGCCGGCTACCTGGACCGCCAGCGCGAGGAGATCGAGCGCCAGCAGCGGCATGAAGCCACGCCGATCGCCGAAGCCTTCGATTACGCGGCGGTGCGCGGGCTGTCGGCCGAAGCGCTGCAGAAGCTGGAGCGCGTGCGACCGCAGACCATCGGCCAGGCGCAGCGCATTCCGGGCATGACCCCGGCGGCAATCTCGCTGCTGCTGGTGCACCTGGAGCGTGCACGCCGCGGCCGCGTGGCGTAACGCGGGATCGGTGGATGCCATCCACCAATGCGGCGCGCGATCCGTTCTGGCAGGTGTCGACCTTGGTCGACACGGATGCATGAGGCATTCCGGCAGTTGCGGGTGGCGGGGTCGCCATTGGCCGAGCGCGTATCATCGTCGCGGACGCCCTGATTTCCGGAGACATCGATGAACCCGCTGCGCCCCTTCCGCGACAAGATGCCCGTCCTCGGCGAGCGCGTGTACATCGACCCGTCGTGCACGATCATCGGTGACGTGGAGCTGGGCGAGGACGTCTCGGTGTGGCCGGGCACGATCATCCGCGGTGACGTCAACTACGTGCGCATCGGCGCACGCACCAACGTGCAGGACGGCACCATCATCCACGTCAGCCACCACAGCCCCTACAACAAGGCCGGCTACCCGACCCTGATCGGCGAAGGCGTGACCGTCGGCCACGGCTGCATCATCCACGCCTGCACCATCGGTGATTACAGCCTGATTGGCATGGGTGCCTGCATTCTCGACGGCGCGCGGGTCGAGCGCCATGGCTTCGTCGGCGCCGGTGCCGTGGTCGGCCCGGGCAAGGTGGTCGGCGAAGGCGAGCTGTGGGTGGGCAACCCGGCCCGCCCGGCACGCACGCTGAGCGACAAGGAAATCGAGGCGCTGCATTACTCGGCCGACCACTACGTGCGGCTGAAGGACGAATACCTGGGCTGAGCGGCCAACGCCGCCATGCGGCTCTGCTAAAGTCTGGGCCCGACCAGGACCTGTCGAGACCCCCATGCCTGTGGCTGCCTGCCGGAGAGGACTCCGGCGCCCACAACGAAGGCCATCACGCTGATGGCCGCACCGATGCTCGATACCTACCGCGAGGTGGTAACGCCGGAGGGTGTGCCGCTGCAGTTGCCTGCAGCCGGCCCGGTACCGAGGGCGATGGCCTGGCTGGTCGATCTCGGCGTGCGCATCGCGGCACTGGTGCTGATGTCGATCCCGCTGGCACTGCTGGACCAGTTCGGTTCCGGCCTCTACCTGGTGCTGATGTTCCTGGTCTACTGGGCCTACCCGATCGTCTGCGAAGCAGTGTGGGGACGCACCCTGGGCAAGCGTGCGCTGGGGCTGCGCGTGCTGTCCCGCGATGGCGCGCCGGCAGGCTGGATGGCGGCGATCACCCGCAACCTGCTGCGCACGGTGGACATGCTGCCCTTCGGCTATGCGCTGGGCCTGATCAGCAGCCTGTTCGATCCGCATGGCCGCCGTCTGGGCGACCTGGTGGCAGGCACTGTGGTGGTGCATGCACCCGCGCTGTACCTGCCACCGCCGCCGACCATCGGCAGCGTGCTGGCCCCGCCGCAGCCCCTGCGACCAGAGGAACAGGCCGCGCTGATGGCCTTCGCCGAGCGCGCGCCACGCTTGTCGGCGGCGCGCCAGCAGGAGCTGGCCGGTATTGCCGAGCCACTGACCGGCACCCACGGCCAGGTCGGCGTGTTGCGCCTGTATGCGATGGCCAACTGGCTGCTGGGGCGGCGATGAAACAGGAGCAGTTCGTCGCCCGCTACCAGCAGGAATGGCAGGATCTGGAGCAGTGGCTGCTGCTGCGTGCCGGCGCCTCACGCCGCACGCGCCGCAAGGCCAGCGGCCTGGCACTGGACGACACTACCTTCCCGCAGCGCTACCGGCGGCTGTGCCAGCAGCTGGCGCTGGCCCGCGAGCGCGGCTACAGCCCGCAGCTGGTGCAACGCCTGCAGCAGCTGATGCAGCAGGGCCACAGCGTGCTGTACCGCACGCCGCCAACGCGCTGGCGGCGTGCCCTGGAGTTCCTGGTGGCCGATTTTCCGCTGCTGGTGCGCAGCCAGGCGCGCAGCATGTGGGCGGCGCTGGCGATGTTCGCGCTGCCGGCGGTGGCCTGCTTCGTGCTGGTGCAGGTTTATCCGGACCTGATCCACATGCTGATGGACAACCGCCAGATCGCAGAAATGGAGCGCATGTACGATCCCGCCGCCGAGCGCCTGGGGCGTGACAGCGGCACCGACTGGATGATGTTCGGCCACTACATCATGAACAACATCAGCATCGCCCTGCGCGCCTTCGCCAGCGGGCTGCTGGCCGGGCTGGGCACGCTGCTGGTGCTGCTGTTCAACGGCGTGATCATCGGTTCAGTGGCAGGCCACCTGCAGCACATCGGCCATGGCGACCCGTTCTGGCGCTTCGTGGTCGGCCACGGCGCCTTCGAGCTGACTGCGATCGTGATCGCCGGCGGTGCCGGCCTGCAGCTGGGCATGAAACTGCTGGCCCCCGGCCGGCGCAGCCGCCTGGATGCCCTGGTCGACGGCGGCCGCATCGGGGCCCGGCTGTGCCTGGGCGTGGCGTTCATGCTGCTGGTGGCCGCGTTCATCGAAGCGTTCTGGTCGTCGATTGCCGAAGTGCCGGCGTGGGGCAAGTTCAGCGTGGCCGGCGTGCTGTGGGCCGGCGTGCTGCTGTGGCTGTGGCGCGGCGGGCGCGGAGGCGGCAATGCGCATTGACCGCCTGGACGTGGCGCTGCGCGCGCGCAGTGGCTGGGAAGCAATGGAGCTGGGCAGCGCCCTGTCGCGCCGCCACGCGCGTGCGGTATGGGGCAGCTGGCTGCTGGCCAGTGCACCGCTGTTCGTGATCTTCAACGCGCTGGGCTGGTGGCTGGATGCCTTCGGCTGGGCCTGGCTGGCGATGTGGTGGTGCAAACCGCTGTTCGAACGTGCGCCGCTGTATGTGCTGTCGCGCGGCATCTTCGGTGAACCAGTCGGCACGCTGGCCGCGCTGCGTGCGCAACGTCACTGGGGCAACAGCGGCTTCTGGGGCTACCTGGGTTGGCGTCGTTTCAGCGTGCTGCGCAGCCTGTGCCTGCCGGTGAACCTGCTGGAAGGCAACACACCTGGCCAGCGCGGCCCACGTCGTCGTGCAGTGGCAGCCGGCGCAGCGGGCGCGGCACTGGTACTGACCGTGACCTGCATGGCGTTCGAAGCCGTGCTGGTGTCCGGCGCGATCGGTGCGGTGTTCATGTTCATGCCACTGGAGCTGATGTCCGAATCATGGCGCGCCGCATGGGACATGATCGGCCAGGACACGCCCGCATGGGCACGGCTGGGCTTCAACCTGGCGTGCTGGCTGGCCTCGGTGCTGATCGGCCCGTTCTTCGTCGGTGCGGGCTTTGGCCTGTACTTGAACCGGCGCACGCAGATGGAAGCCTGGGATGTGGAGATCGCCCTGCGCCGCCTGCGCGAGCGGCTGCTGCCGGCGGTATCGACGCTGGCCCTGCTGCTGTGCCTGGCACTGCCGCTGGTCTCCGCACCGGTGCATGCGCAGGACACAGACGCCGAGCCCGAACGAGCCATTGGCAAGCCCAACGACCGTGGCATCGACGCCGAGGAAAGCGACGAAGCACCGACCATCGACCCGGCCAACACCCCGGCAATGATCTTCGGCGGTACGCCGGTGGATACCGCCGGCTTCCGTCAGGCAGTGAACCGCGCCTATGAAGACCCGCTGCAGCGCCCGACCCGCCAGGTCACCCGCTGGAAGCCGATCGAACAGGCCGAGGAAGAGAAGAAGGAAGACAAGCAGCTGCAGCGTGACACCAACAGCAACGGTGAACGCATAGCGCGCAAGGACGGCATCGCCTGGCTGGCGCGGCTGGCCGAATGGGGCCTGTGGGGGCTGCTCGGCGTCCTGCTGCTGGTGCTGCTGCTGACCGCACGGCTGTGGCTGCCGTGGCTGCGGGGCAGTGGCCGACGCAAGGCCGAGGCCGCACCGCCGGTCGTGGAGGAACAGGTGGAGTTGCCGGTGGTGCTGCCGCCGGACGTGGCCACCCAGGCCGGCCTGCTCTGGGACCAGGGCCGGCCGCGGCAGGCGCTGGCCCTTCTGTACCGCGCCAGCGTGCGCACGGTGGGCGAGCGCAGCGGTATCGCGCTTCCACCCGGTGCCACCGAAGCGCAATGCCTGCGCGCGTCGCGGCGCATGCCCGAGGCCAGCGACCGTGACCTGTTCGCGCGCATCGTGCGCATGTGGCAGTACGCCGCCTACGGTGGCCGCCTGCCCAGCCGCGCCGATTTCGATGCATTGGCCGATACGCTGCGCCAGCAGTACGGGTGGCAGGCATGAGCCCGCGCCTGTTCTGGTCGCTGCTGCTCGGTGCATTGGTGCTGTTCGGTGTACCGCTGACGATCCTTTACCTGCGCACGCATGAGCGGGTGACCGAGACCGTGCAGCTGCCGCCGCAGGGCGAAGCTGGCTACAACCCGCTGTACGTGCTCGGCCAGGCCCTGCGCGCCGACGGCATTGACGTGCACTCGCGGCCACGGCTGGAACTGCGGCAAATGACGCTGGGGCCACACGACACGGTGGTGCTGCTGCAGGACAGCAGCGAACTGCCGCCGCCCGTCGCCAGCGCGCTGCTGGACTGGGTCGACGGGGGCGGCCACCTGCTGGTGCGGACGCCGCCACCGGCCGAGGACGATGCCGGCAGCACGCAGGGGCCCCTGCTGGATCAGCTGGGCGTGGACAGCCTGTTCCAGCGCAGCGACTGCCAGCCGTTCCATGTCGACGACGATCCTGGTCACGTTGAGTTCTGTGGAGGCCGCCGCTTCACCCTGGGTTTTGCCGCCAGTGCACAGGCCGAACGTCGCTGGGGCACGGATCGCGACCTAGTGTTTGCGCGCCTGCGCCATGGCCAGGGCAAGGTGAGCGTGCTGGCGGACATGGAGTTCCTGCGCGGTGATGTCGACTCGCCTGCCGCGCGCCTGGCCGCGGCCGCCGGCGGTGCCAGCGATGGCCTGCACGACAAGGCTCACCGCGACCTGACCCGCTATCTGCTCGATCCGAACTACGGCAAGGGTGCGGTCTGGCTGATCTATGCCAGCCGTCCACCGTCGCTGTGGGCGCGCCTGTTCTACCAGGGCTGGCCGCTGTGGGCGCCGCTGCTGCTGGCCCTGCTGGGCTGGTTGTGGGCCCGCTCGCAACGCTTCGGCAGCCTGCTGCCGTCACCGGTACTGGAACGCCGTTCGCTGCTGGAACACGTGCACGCCAGTGGTGAATTGCTGCTGCGTTTCGGCCACGGTACGCGCCTGTACGAGGCCGTTCTCGCCCTGTTCCTGCACCGCCTGCGCCTGCGCGCACCGGTGGCTGCCGCACTGGATGGTGCGCCACGCGAACAAGCCATCGCCGAACTGCTGAAGTGGCCGCAAGGCCGTGTTGCCGCCGCACTGACGCCACCTCCGCCGCACGATTCCTCCGCCCTGCGCGAGCGTATCCGCTTGCTGCTCCAGATGAGATCCCTGCTATGACCGAAGTCCCCGAGCTGCCGGCGGCCGCCAACGCCCGCCTGATCGAACGCGTCGATGCCATCCGCGCCGCCGTTGGACACGCCTTCATCGGCCAGGCCGATGTACTGGACCAGATCCTGGTGGCGCTGCTGGCCGGTGGCCACGTGCTGATCGAAGGCGTGCCCGGGCTGGGCAAGACCCTGCTGGTGCGTGCACTGGCACAGGCCCTGGAGCTGGACTACGGGCGCGTGCAGTTCACCCCCGACCTGATGCCCAGCGACGTCAGTGGCCACGCGGTGTACGACCCGAAGAGCGAGAGCTTCAAGATCCGCCGCGGCCCGGTGTTCACCAACCTGCTGCTGGCCGACGAGATCAACCGTGCCCCGGCCAAGACCCAGTCGGCCCTGCTGGAAGTAATGCAGGAAGGCCAGGTGACCATTGAGGGCAAGGCCTTCACCCTGGCGCCGCCCTTCATGGCGCTGGCCACGCAGAACCCGCTGGAGCAGGAAGGCACCTACCCGCTGCCGGAGGCACAGCTGGACCGCTTCCTGCTGAAGGTGCTGATCGACTACCCGCAGCTGGAGGACGAGAAGCGCATGGTGACCGCGATCACCAGTGGCCGCGCCGCCAGCGATTTCGACCTGAGCCAGGTGCCACGCGTACTCGGTGCCGGCGAACTGCTGGAACTGCAGCGCGCCACCGCGGCGATCACCGTCGATGACGAAGTGATCGACTACGCAGTACGCATCGTCGCGGCGACCCGGCAGTGGCCGGGCATCGCGGTCGGCGCTGGCCCACGCGGCAGCATCGCGCTGGTGCGTGCCTCGCGCGCACAGGCGGTGCTGGCCGGCCGCGACTTCGTCACGCCGGACGACGTGCGCGACATCGCCCGCCCGGCGCTGCGGCACCGCATCGCGCTGGCCCCGGAACTGCAGATTGAAGGCCAGGACGCCGACGATGTGCTGGGCGCGCTGCTGGCCAAGGTGGAAGCGCCGCGCCGATGAGGCCGGCCCCGCTGCTGCTGGCGCTGCTGCTGGCCTGGGCCGCCCTGGGCGGGCTGGTGCTGGGCGGATGGCTGCCGCGCTGGAGCTGGGCACTGGCGGCCGTGGCCATCGCGTTGCCCGCCCTGTGGGACCTGTGGCGGCAGTGGCGGCGTCCGTCGCCGCAGGTGCAGCGCGAGCTGCCCGAAGCGCTGGCACTGGGCGTGCGCCGCGAGGCGGCGTTGCGTGTGCAGGCCGAGCAATCGATGACGGTGCAGGTGTTCGACCTGGTGCCCGGCGGCTGGCCGCTGGAAGCGCTGCCGCAGCGCGTGCGCCTGCAGGCCGGTACGGCGTCCACCCTGCACTACCACCTGCAGCCGCTGCAGCGTGGGCACTTCCGCTTCGAGGGGGTGCACCTGCGCATGCGCTCGCCGTGGCGCCTGTGGTGGCAGCAACGCACGCTGCCGCCGGCGCTGGAGGTGCGGGTCTATCCGAACTTCGTGCCGCTCACCCGCTTCGCATTGTTCAGTGCCGACCAGGCCTCGCGGCTGGTCGGTGCGCACGTGAAGCGCCGCCGTGGCGAAGGCACCGACTTCCACCAGATGCGCGAGTACCGCATCGGCGACAGCCTGCGCCAGCTGGACTGGAAGGCCACCGCACGTGCGCGCAAGCTGATCTCGCGCGAGTACCAGGACGAGAAGAACCAGCAGTTGCTGCTGATGCTCGACAGTGGCCGACGCATGCTGGCCAGCGAAGGCGGGCTCTCGCACTTCGACCATGCCTTGAATGCCTCGCTGGTGGTGGCCTACCTGGCGCTGCGCCAGGGTGATGCCGCCGGCCTGTACGCTGCCGGGGGCGAACGCCGCTGGGTAGCACCACAGCGCGGCATGGGCACGGTCGAGCACCTGCTGCGCGCCAGCTACGACCTGCAGCCGCGCGCGGTGGCCACCGACTACCTGGCTGCGGCCACCGAAGTATCGCTGCGCCAGCGCCGGCGTGCGCTGGTGATGCTGGTCAGCAATGTGCGCGACGAGGACATCGAAGACCTGCTGGCGGCGGTGCGCCTGCTGCAGCGGCGCCACCTGGTATGCGTGGCCAGCCTGCGCGAGCGCGAGCTGGATGGCGCGCTGGAGGGTGACGTGCAGACCCTGGAAGACGCCACCCAGGCCGGTGCCGCCGCGCTGTACCTGCAGCAGCGCGCGAAGGCGCACGAGGCACTGCGCAGCGAGAAGGTGATGGTGCTGGACGTGACCGCCGACGCCCTGCCCGGCGCGCTGGTGGAGCGCTACCTGGCGGTGAAGCGCGAAGGGTTGCTCTGAGCCGAGCGTAGGCTCGGCTCTACACGAATCGGGTTGTCTGTAGCGCCGAGCCCTTGCTCGGCTGTCGGCCAGCGGCCGGCACTACCTACCCCTGCAGCAAGCGCCGCTGCAACCGCTCCACCGCACGCTGCAGCAGCGCCCGGTTGCGGGCCAGCTTCATCCACTGCGGCAGGCGCGAGAACATGGATCGGTGATGGCCGCGGCTTTCGCGCAACGTCGCGCCCGCGTATTCGTGCAGTGCCTGCAGATGTTCAGCGTTATAGGCCCAGAGCAGGCCCGCGCGGGTCGGTTCGACCAGGCGCAGCGGCAATCCGAAGTGCGGATCGGCAGGCTCGGCGTCACGCAACGGACGCACCGCGACCGAAACATCGGTACTGCGATCACATTGCGCACATCGAGCAGCGAAGCACGCCGGTGCAGGCACTCCGGCGGGAGCCCGGCGACGCACATGCAGCCACTGATACCCACAGAATCCACAAGGTTGGCGGCCCAGCATGTAGACCGCACCGACCCAGTCACCACTATCCAACGCAGAACTGCAGCCGGTGCAGCGGAAACGCGCGGTCCATCGATAGGGTTCCCAGCGGGCGATCACCCAACCGGGGGCATCGCAGCGGTGGCAACGCACCGCGACGCGGTCCGCGAAGGCCTGCAGGCTGCGCCCGTCATCGAAATGCCGACCCGGCACGGGCGTGGCACGCCCATGCCGGCCAGGCCAGCGCCGCACCGTCATCAGACGTAGATCCGCGTCGGCGCCTCATCTACGATCGCGTGCGGCACGAAGCGCGCACTGTCGCGGGTGATCGCGCTGTCGTCCTCGCGGATGCCGATGCCGCAGGCGTGGTCACCCACCACCCAGCTGCCGATCAGCGGGTAGCCGCCTTCGAAGCGGGTCAGCGGATGGGCGCGCTGGATGATCGCCGGGCCGTCATAGGGACCGTCGCTGCGCTGGGTGCTGCCATCGGCCAGGTGCATCTCGATGTTGGCACCTTCGCGCGAGAACAGCGGCTTGCGCACCCAGCCCGGGGCCAGCGTGCTGCCGTCATCGAAGTGCGCCTCCAGCAGGTTCGGATGGCCTACGTTGCGCTGCCACAGCAACGGCAGGATGCCCTTGTTGCTCAGCACCGCCTTCCAGGCCGGCTCCAGCAGCTGCACGCCCGAAGCGGGCAGCGCGCGGCCGAATTCCTCGGCCATCAGGTCTTCCAGCGGATACAGCTTGAACAGCGTGCCGATCACCGAATCATCCAGCGCGGTGAAGCGGCCATCCTCGGACAGGCCGATGTCCTCGATCGCGATGGCCTGGCCATGCAGGCCGGCCTGCGACGCGCAGTCGCGCAGGTACTCGACCGTGCCGCGGTCTTCTTCCGAGCTTCCCACCGCGCTGAAGTACAGCGGTGGCGGCAGCTGCGTGGCCAGTTCGCCGAAGCGCTCGACCAGCGCCTCATGGATCGCATTGAACTGGTCGGCATGCTGCGGCAGGCGGCCGGCGTTGCGCTGGTCTTCCAGCCACTGCCACTGGAAGAAGCTGGCCTCGAACAGCGAGGTCGGCGTGTCGTAGTTCAGCTCGTACAGCTTGGCCGGACCGGTGCCGTCGTAGGCCAGGTCCAGGCGGCCGTAAAGGTGCGGCTGGCGCTGGCGCCAGCTGTCGGCGATCCAGTCGCGGTAATGCGACGGAATCGCCAGCTGGTCCATCAACCGCTCGCTGCCGATGACATCACCGACCAGGTCCAGCGCCATCTGGTGCAGCTCGGCACTGGGGTCTTCGATGTCCTGTTCGATCTGGCGCAGGGTGAACGCGTAGTACGCGCTTTCATCCCAGTAGGGCTGGCCATCGATGGTATGGAAACGGAAACCCGCTTCCTCCGCGCGTGCCCGCCACTGGGCACGCTCGGCAATCCGGATGCGCTGCATGGGTCGATCAGCCGCCGTAGCTGCCGCTGGTGCTGCGGCGTGCGCTGGTGTTGCCGAAGCCACCACGGCTGGCAGTGACCGCACGGTTCGGTTCGCTGGTGACCGGTGCCAGACCGGCCTTGCCGGCGCCGATGCCGCTGGCGGTGTTCAGGCCACCGGTGCCGCCCGGTGCCGGGCGCGCCCAGCCAGCGTTCTTGTCCTGGTATGCCGGTGCCGACGCCGGCGCCTGCGGGGCGAGGCCGCCGCGGTTGCTCAGCATCTGCGACATGAAGAAGCCCATCATCATCGGGCCGATGAACGAGGTGCCGGCCGAGGTGTGCTGCTGCACGCACTGCTCCGGCTTGTAATCCTTCTCGCAGGCTTCCTTGCTGGCGTACTTCGGCGCCGCATCGGCGGCCTGCTTCTGCGCTTCGGCAAAGGCATTGCGGCACGACGACGGATCACCGGTGGCCTCGGTGCAGGCCTCCACCGAGGTGTACAGGCCTTCCTGCACCTTCACCTCCGGCTCCTTCTGGCAGGCGGTGAACAGCAGCGGCGCAGCGCTCATCAGCAGCAGCGCGGTGGTGCGGGAACGTTTCATGGCCTCATGCCCTGTCGACGGATCAATGCCCCAATGATGCCAAATCCGGGCCAGCAACCGGAATCGGCAAAGTGCGAAAGATGAACGGCCTTTCATTTTCGTCGTTCCCCATCATCCGCGCATGACGTGGATCCACCGGTGTCTACCAAGGTCGACACCTACCAACAGTCACAGGAAACGTCGAAGGCGGGGGGGGGGGGGGGGGGGGGGGGGGGGGGGGGGGGGGGGGGGGGCGGGGCGCGCCCCCCCCCCCCCCGGGGCGCGGCCCGCCCCCCCCCCCCCCCCCCCCCCCCCCCCCCCCCCGCCATCCCACGGAGCGCCCGCCTTTGGCGTTGACGTGGACGTTGCCTCTTCGGGTGCCGGGCGCAGCCCGGCCGGACCACCTCCGGTGGTTGCAGCAGCAACCGAAAAAATTGGCCATGATCGGCTGACCCCCACGTCGTACGGCACGCCCGTTCCGCCCGCCATGCCCGAATACCGTTCCCGCACTTCCACCGCCGGCCGCAACATGGCCGGCGCCCGCGCCCTGTGGCGTGCCACCGGCATGAAAGACGGCGACTTCCACAAGCCGATCATCGCCATCGCCAACTCCTTCACCCAGTTCGTGCCCGGCCACGTGCACCTGAAGGATCTTGGCCAGCTGGTCGCGCATGAGATCGAACAGGTCGGCGGTGTCGCCAAGGAATTCAACACCATCGCCGTGGACGACGGCATCGCGATGGGCCACGACGGCATGCTGTACTCGCTGCCCAGCCGCGAGATCATCGCCGACGCCGTGGAGTACATGGTCAACGCGCACTGCGCCGACGCGCTGGTGTGCATCAGCAACTGTGACAAGATCACCCCTGGCATGCTGATGGCCGCGCTGCGCCTGAACATCCCGGTGGTGTTCGTCTCCGGCGGGCCGATGGAAGCGGGCAAGACCAGGCTGTCCGAGCACAAGCTGGACCTGGTCGACGCGATGGTGGTGGCCGCCGATGACAGCGCCTCCGACGAGAAGGTGGCCGCGTTCGAGCGCAGCGCCTGTCCCACCTGCGGCTCCTGCTCGGGCATGTTCACCGCCAACTCGATGAACTGCCTGACCGAAGCGCTGGGCCTGTCGCTGCCCGGCAACGGCACTACGCTGGCCACCCATGCCGACCGCGAGGCGCTGTTCCGCCGCGCCGGCCGCCTGATCGTCGAGCTCTGCCATCGCTGGTACGGCGGCGAAGACCCGAGCGCGCTGCCGCGCGGGATCGCCACCCAGGCCGCGTTCGCCAACGCGATGACCCTGGACATCGCCATGGGCGGCTCCACCAACACCATCCTGCACCTGCTGGCCGCAGCGCAGGAAGCGGAGGTCGACTTCGACCTGACCCACATCGACGCGCTGTCGCGACGCGTCCCGCAGCTGTGCAAGGTGGCGCCGAACACACCGAAGTACCACATCGAGGACGTGCACCGCGCCGGCGGCGTGTTCGGCATCCTCGGTGAGCTGGATCGCGCCGGCCTGCTCGATGCCACGGTGCCAACCGTGCACAGCGCCAGCCTGGCCGACGCACTGGAACGCTGGGACGTGGTGCGCAGTGACAACGACACCCTGCACACCTTCTTCAAGGCCGGCCCAGCCGGCATTCCCACCCAGGAGGCCTTCAGCCAGGCCACGCGCTGGCCGACGCTGGACCTGGACCGCGCCGGGGGCTGCATCCGTTCGCTGCAACATGCGTATTCGCTGGAGGGCGGCCTCGCGGTGCTGCGCGGCAACCTGGCTGTCGATGGCTGCGTGGTGAAAACCGCCGGCGTGGACGAATCGATCCATGTGTTCGAAGGCCCCGCGCGTGTCTATGAAAGCCAGGACGCCGCCGTGGCCGGCATCCTCGCCGACGAGGTGCGGCCGGGCGATGTGGTGGTGATCCGCTACGAAGGGCCGAAGGGCGGCCCCGGCATGCAGGAAATGCTGTACCCGACCAGCTATCTTAAGTCGAAGGGGCTGGGCAAGCAGTGCGCGCTGCTCACCGACGGCCGCTTCTCCGGCGGCACCTCGGGCCTGTCGATCGGCCACGTCTCGCCGGAAGCCGCCAGCGGCGGCACGATCGGTCTGGTGGAAGATGGCGACCGCATCCGCATCGACATCCCCGCCCGCCGCATCGACCTGCTGCTGGACGAGGCCACGCTGGCCCAACGCCGCGCCGACGCCGATGCGAGCGGCTGGAAACCGCGTGCGCCGCGCCCGCGCAAGGTCACCAGCGCGCTGAAGGCCTACGCCCTGCTCGCCACCAGCGCCGACAAGGGCGCCGTGCGCAACACCGCCCTGCTGGGTGATTGACCGCCATACGGTAGTGCCGGCCGCTGGCCGGCACCTGCACCGTGACGGCCCAGATCGATGAGGCTGCCGGCCAGCGGCCGGCACTACCCATCCTGATCCGTTATGGTGGTCCAGGAAGTCACCAACACGGAGGTTGCGATGATGTTGCTTTCCTTTGCGCTGGCCGCTGCCATGGGCACGTCGACAGAACCGCCAAAAGCACCCGACTGCCGCTACGACCGTGCAGCGATGCTGGCGATGGAACCGGATGCGTTCGATCAGGACCTGGAAGGTGGCTGGCGCACGCTGGCCGACCGCGGCTGCCACCGTGAAGCCGCTGATCTGCTCGCCGCCTATGCTGCGTTGCCCAAGGCTGCGGGCAACACCATGATTCTGTGGCATGAAGGCCAGATGCGTGCGGAGGCGGGCCAGTACCCGCAGGCGGTGGCGCTGATGCAGCGCACCTACAAGCCCACCGACACCGACCCCGGTTACTGGAACGCCTACGTGGACGGCACGATCGCCTTCCTGCGGCGCGATCGTGCGGCGCTGGAGAACGCGCGAGCAAGGTTGATTGCGATTCCTGCGCCGGAGCAGATTGCCAGGGCGCTGAAGAATGGGCGTTATCATTTCACGACCGCCGGCGGGCAGAAGGTGGATGTGCCGTGGCCGCCCAACCTGGACGTGCTCGATGGTTTCCTGCGCTGCTTTGATCGCGACTACCACAATGCGATGGGCAACCAGGCCTGCCGGAATCCGCTGGGCGGTTGAACAGCAGAGTGCGTGGTGGGGTCAGAGCCTTTCCTGCGGAAGGGACCCGACCCCGTGTCAGCCGATCACGCGCTTGAACGGCGGCAGCGCGTCGATGATGCGCTTGCCGTAGCGGCGGGTCAGCAGCCGCGAATCGAGGATGATCACGCGGCCGGTGTCGGTGGAGGTGCGGATCAGGCGGCCGGCGAACTGGGTCAGCGTGCGCAGCGCGTGCGGAATGGCGATCAGGTTGAAGGCATTCAGCCCACGCCCTTCGAACCACTCGCTGAGGGTGGCGGTCTGCGGGTCGGTCGGCACGGCGAACGGCACCTGGGTGATCACTACCGTGGTGCAGGCTTCGCCGGGCAGGTCGAGGCCTTCACCGAACGAGTTCAGTCCGAACAGCACCGAACCCTCGCCTGCGGCCACGCGGCGCAGGTGCTCGTCGATCAGCCGGGTCTTGGACATCTCGCCCTGCACCAGCACCTGCTTGCGGCGCGCGGCCGACATCAGCCCGGCCACCTTCTCCATCTTCCAGCGCGAGGTGAACAGCACCATCGAACCCTTGGCCCAGTCCAGCTCGGTGTCCAGGTAGCGCGCCACTTCGCGGGGATGGCCTTCGCGATCGTCGGGGGTGACCGGAAACTTCGGCACGATCAGCTCGGCCTGGTTGGGCAGGTCGAACGGCGACGACAGCGAAACCATCTCGGCCTCTTCGGAAATGCCGTTGTCGATCGCCAGCGATTGGAAATCGCCACCGCCGGTCAGCGTCGCCGAAGTCATCACCACCGAATCCACTTCATCCCACAGCAGCTTGCGCAGCACGTGCGCGGCCGACACCGGTGAGCCGTGCAGCACCAGGTCGCCGTCGCGGGTGGCGGTGACCCAGCGCGCCATCGGCGGCGCGCCGTCCTTGTCCTCGCGGCGCCAGGCCTGCCACAGGTTGTACTGCTGCTCGATCATTTCCAGCGCCATGCCCAGGTTGCGCTGCAGGCGCTCGCGTGCGGCATCGTCCGGCTTGCCCTTGGCCACCTGCGCGGTGGCGGCATGCGCCCAGTTGTAGAGACTGCGGGTATCGTCGGCCAGCGCCTCGATCGGCTCACGCCAGGCCTCGGGCAGGCGCCCGTTGGCCGCGCGCCACATTGGTTCCTCGTCGGCCGGCGCCGGCATCCACACCCGCTCGATGTGGTCACGGAACGCGCGCAGCTGCTTGGCCACGTTGCTGGCGACCTCGATGGCTTCGTTGGGCAGCAGGTTGCCGAGCCGGTCCTTGTCGACCGCGCGGTAGGCACCGGCGATCAGGATCTGCAGGCGGCCGGTGCGCTTGGCCATTTCATCCAGCGCCAGGCTGGCCGCGCCCTGGTCGATCGCCACGTTGCCGATGTGATGGCCTTCGTCCAGCACCAGCAGCATGTCCGACGGCGGCGCGATCAACGGCTGGCCGTTGTCGCTGTCGCCGATCGACAGCGCCGACAGCAGCAGCGCGTGGTTGGTAACGACGATCTGCGCATCACGCACGGTGTTGCGCGAACGCAGCACCGCACACTGCGCCGAATAGGCACAGCGGCGCCCGGCGCAGCCCGAGGCCGGCGTGGTGATGCGGCTGCGCAGGCCGGGGCTGATGGTCTCCGGTGCGTTGTCGATGTCGCCATCCCAGCTGCCGCTGGTGAAGGCGTCGGTCAGGCGCTTGGCGATGTCCATTTCGATCGGCGCCAGCGGCCGATCGAACAGCGGCGCGTCATCCTCGAACATGCCGCCCTGCGAGCCCTCACCCTGTGCCTCGGCAGCATTGCGCGTGCACAGGTAGCGGGTACGGCCCTTGGCCAGCGCCACGGTCGCCTCCAGGCCGGTGGCCTTGAGGAAGTTGGGAATGTCGCGCTCGACCAGCTGCGACTGCAGCGCCACGGTGCCGGTGCTGATCACCAGCTTCTTCCTGGTGGCCAGCGCGATCGGTACACCTGCGGTGAGGTAGCCCAGGCTCTTGCCGACGCCGGTGGGCGCCTCGACCACGCCGACGCCGCCACTTTTCGACAGCGCACGCGACACCACGCCGATCATCTGGCTCTGCGAGCGGCGGGTGGAGAAGCCGGGGGTATTGGCCTGCAGCGTGGTGTACGCCTTGCGGATCGCGTCCTTCAAGGCGTCATCGAGCATGCGCGGAGCGGCGACGGTTTCGGTCACGCCGGGAACTACCGTAGCTGGATCAGGCCGGTCATTGTCGCATGGCCGGCCACGACCGCCGCCGCTGCCTGCCTGAACAAGCCAGCGACGACACCCGGCGGCCGGATGAACACGCCGGACGCTGCTGGGGACAGACCAGGGCCGTCACCGGGAGGTCACTGCACCACGTTGCCACGCAGCCGCAGCAGGCGCACCAGCGCCCACACCAGCAGCACCACGCCGATGGCTTCAACCATTGCCAGCGCGAAGTGCAGCACGCCGAGGATGGTGCCGATGCCCGACACGGCGCCGAAGTTACCGCTGCTGACCAGCCACATCGGCAGGATGCCCGCTGCCAGGCCGCCAAGACTGGACAGCAGCAACAGCAGCAGGCCGGCCAGGGCGCCGGTGCGGGTGGCATCGCGCGGCGCGCCGACCACCCAGACCAGGCCGATGCACAGCGCGATCAGCACCGGCAGGCGCACGCCCACCATGCTCAGCACGGTCACCAGCAGGGTTGTGCCGTCCATCGATCAGTCCTCGCCGGCCAGCACGGCCGAGCCCTGCCGCAGCGACTGGTAGACCTCATCGGTCTGCGGGCGCACGCCATGCCACTGCAGGAAGCTCTCGGCGGCCTGTTCGACCAGCATGCCCAGCCCATCCACGGTATTGCGGCAGTTCGACGCGCGTGCCCAGGCCAGGAAGGCGATGGCAGCCTCGCCGTAGTTGAGGTCGACGGCGGTGGTCATCGAGTTGACCAGCGACAGCGGCAGCTTGAACTCGACGTCGCGGTCGCGGCCGGCCGAGGTGGCATTGACGATCAGCTCGAAGTCACCCAGGTCACGCAGGTCTTCCCAGTAGCGGCTGATCGCGCGGCCCGGTTCGCCCATCGCGTCGATCAGTTCATCGGCGCGTTCCGGTGTGCGGTTGACCACCACCAGCTCGGTGATGCCGGCATCGAGCAGCGCCGGCGCGACGCTGCGCGCGGAACCGCCGGCGCCGATCAGCAGCACGCGGCGGCCACGCAGGTCCAGGCCATGGCGGTCGGTCAGGTCACGCACCAGGCCGATGCCATCGGTGGTATCGCCGTGCCAGCGGTCGCCCTTGCGCAGCAGCGTGTTGACCGAGCCGGCGCGGCGCGCGCGCGCGGTCAGGGTGGTGCACACCGAGAACGCGGCTTCCTTGTGCGGCGAGGTGACGTTGGCACCGACACCGCCTTCGGCGGCGAAGGCTTCCAGGCCGGCCAGGAACGCATCAGGGGCCAGGTCGATTGCACGGTAGTCGATGCTGATGCCTTCCTGGCGACCGAACGTCGCGTGGATCTGCGGCGACTTCGAGTGGGCAACGGGGTGTCCGAAGACGGCGTAACGGTCGGTCATGGAATCCTCAAGCTGGCTAGACTGATGCTCTTTCGTGCACGGACCCGGATGATGCGCATCACCCCGCCCCTGCTGGTGCTTGCCGCCAGTCTACTCTCTGCCCCCGTGGCGATGGCGTTGAACGAGTACGGCATCGAAGGCATGGGCGTGGTCTCCACCCGTGCCGACGAGGGCCGCGCCACGATCAGCGCCGATGGCCAGCGCATCGTGTTCGCACGCCGCGGCGAGGCGGGCTGGGGCCTGTGGCAGGCGCGCGTGGTCGAGGGCCGCTGGCAGCAGGCGCAGGCCCTGCCGGTAGGCGTGGCCGGTGAGGTCCGTGATCCCTACTTCAGCCGTGACGGCCACTGGCTGCTGTTCGCGGCCGGCCGCGAGGGCAGGCTGGCGCTGCACCGCGCCGCAGTCTCCGCCGATGGCCAGCTGGGCAAGGCGCAGCCTTTGGCGGGCGACGGTGACCGCCGCGAAGAGCGCGGACCAGCCCTGAGCGTGGATGGCAAGCGGCTGTTGTTCGCCCGCCAGCAGGGGCGTGGTGCCGGCTGGGACCTGCTCGTGGCGACGCTGGACGCGCAGGGCGTGCGTGGCCCGGCAACCGCACTGACCGCCTTGAACAGCGGCGACGACGAGACCGACGGCGACTGGCTGGGCAACGACGGCGCGGTGGTGTTCAGCCGCGGCAGCGGCACGACCGCACAGGTGTGGAGCAGCGGCTGCGCGTGGAGTGGCGCGGCCCTGCAGCCGTTGGGACTGTCGTTCAACCAGACCGGCGGCTGGACCGGCGCGCCTGTGATCGACAACGCCAAGCCGGGCGAGATGCTGGTGGCCAGCAGCGCGGCGAAGGCGCCGCGCGCCGGTGGCGTGGACGTGTACCGCTTGGCGGTGCCGAAGGTGGCGGCGGTGGCCGGGTGCGTGCCAGGCGCGCGGTAACGGCAGACGCCAACCAAGGTTGGCGACTACCAGGGCGATGGAGGTGCCAGGTGCGTGCGATAGATCCACGCGATGCGTAGATGATCGCGGGGTAGGTGCCGACCTTGGTCGGCACGCCAAGGTGCCAACCAAGGTTGGCACCCACCCGTCAGCGAGACAACACCTTGGCGCGCTGCTGCTCGTACTCCAGCTCACTCAGCTGGCCGTTGTCCTTGCGCTGGTTCAACGCGGCCAGCTCGGCCTGCACGCTGTCCGGCAGCGCCTGCTCACGGGCCACGTGGCGGGCAGCGGAGAGCTGTTCCGGCGGGCGCTTGCCGGCCCGCCAGGCGGCGATGAAGACACCGACGATGATGGCGCCGAACACCAGTGTTCCGGTGCCCCAGATCAGCCATTGCATCCATCCCAGTTCGGGTGCCATCGCAGTCCTCCGTCTATCGTGTCGCTATTGTCAGCGCTCGCGCAGCCATCGCGCCACCTGCGGCGCGAAATAGGTCAGCACGCCGTCGGCGCCGGCCCGCTTGAAGCCCAGCAGCGACTCCAGCACGCAGGCGCGTTCGTCCAGCCAGCCGTTGGCGAAGGCGGCCTTTATCATCGCGTACTCGCCACTCACCTGATAGGCGAAGGTCGGCACACCGAATGTCTCCTTCACCCGGCGCACCAGGTCCAAGTACGGCATGCCCGGCTTGACCATCACCATGTCGGCGCCCTCTTCCAGGTCCAGCGCGATCTCGCGCAGGGCCTCGTCGCCGTTGGCCGGGTCCATCTGGTAGGTCTTCTTGTCGGCCTTGCCGAGGCTGGCCGCGCTACCCACCGCATCACGGAACGGGCCGTAGAACGCCGAGGCGTACTTGGCCGAGTAGGCCATGATGCGCACGTTGATGTGGTTGTCGGCATCCAGCGCACGGCGGATCGCGCCGATGCGGCCGTCCATCATGTCCGACGGCGAGACGATGTCGACCCCGGCTTCGGCGTGCGACACCGACTGCTTGACCAGCGCTTCCACGGTGATGTCGTTCAGCACGTAGCCCTTGTCATCGATGATGCCGTCCTGGCCGTGGGTGGTGTACGGGTCCAGCGCCACGTCGGTCATCACGCCCAGCTCCGGGAAGCGCGACTTCAGCGCGCGGATCGCACGCTGCGCCAGGCCGTCCTCGGCCCAGGCGGCCGATGCGTCCAGCGACTTCAGCGACGGGTCGATCACCGGGAACAGGTCGATCACCGGGATGCCCAGCTCCAGCGCCTCTTCGGCAACCTTCAGCAGTTCTTCGATCGACAGCCGCTCCACGCCCGGCATCGACGGCACTGCGGTGCGGCCGGCCAGTTCGTGCACGAACACCGGGTAGATCAGGTCGTCGGTGGTCAGCGTGTTCTCGCGCATCAGGCGGCGCGAGAACTCGTCGTGGCGCATGCGGCGCGGGCGGTACAGCGGGTGGGACATGGCAGGCTCCGAGGAGTGGCTATTGCAACAGGTAGCCCTGCGGCAGCAGGGGTTCGGGCAACGGGCGTTCGCCGAGCGCATCGAGCTGGTCGATCTCGATCGTGCGCACCAGCGCGTCCAGCGGCAGATCGTTCGGCTCAAGGCCGAAGGGGTCTTCCATTTCTTCGCCCAGCTGGTCCAGGCCGAAGAAGGCATAAGCCAGCACCGCCGACAGCACCGGCGTGCCCCAGCCCAGCGAACTGGCCAGGCCGAACGGCAGCAGCACGCAGAACATCCACGCGCAGCGGTGCAGCAGCAGGGTGTAGGCGAACGGCAGCGGCGTGGTGAGGATGCGCTCGCAGCCGGCCTGGATCGACGACATCGCGTGCAGGCGCTCTTCCAGCTGGGTGTAGAGGATCGGATCGAGCTCACCGCTGCGCAGCGCCTGGGCCAGTTCGGCGGCGATCATCGCCAGCAGCGCGTCGGGCACGTTCTCGCGCTGGCCCAGCTGTTCGCGCTGGCGCTTGTCCAGCCACGGCAGGGCCATCAGCGCCACGATGCGCCCACGCAGGCGCCCGGCCAGGGCGTGGGCGAACGCGGTGGTGACGTAGGCGATGCGGCGACGGCGGCCGGTGTCATCGGCCAGCAACAGGTTCACCTGGCGGGCCAGCGAACGCGATTCGTAGACCAGCTGGCCCCACAGCTTGCGGCCTTCCCACCAGCGCTCGTAGCAGGCGCTGTTGCGGAAGCTGAGGAAGATCGACAGCACCAAGCCGAGCAGCGTGAACGGCGTGACCGACACGCGTTCGATGCCGGTCGGCGGCGCCAGTTCCACCACCGCAGCCACGGCGATGGACAGGATCAGGATGGCCAGCACCTTGGGCGCGATCGCTTTGACGATCGAACCGCGCAGGATGTACAGCAGTTGCCAGCCGTGGGGACGGGGTCGGATGATCATGGGGCAGCCGCGCCGGGCGCGGATTCACAGGCACGCGGGGGGCTCGCGCAGCCATTCATTGTACGCCCCCGCCCGGCCATCGGCCGTGCGCCTGCGACGCCCTGTCGCACCCGGGCGCGGGCTCAGATGACGCCACCACCCAGGCCGAGGCGGAGGATGCCCACCACCACCACGATGCCGTTCAGGACCAGGCCGGCCCAGGCCCGGCCACGCTTGCTCGGGTGGGTGAACAGGATGCCCAGCGCTGCGATGACCGCGCCCACCGCAGCGAACGGGATAAGGAACCAGTTGCCCCAGCCGAGCAGTGGAATCAGCGCCAGGATCATCCACAACAGCGCCAGTACGCCCCACAACAGACTGATCACGCCCATGCCACTCTCCCGCAGTTGGTTCCTGCCCCAACCATAGACGTTCCCGCTGCCGTCGCCTACTGCCGTTGGCGGGGCTGTCACCCCCGGCGTGCTAGCGTGCTGCCGTGCGTGCCCTGGCCCGGGTGTTGGCGCCGATTCAGAGTGGCCCGCCGATGATCGCAACCAGTCCTACAGGGGTCGTGCCATGAACATCCGTTGGGCCGCGTTGGCGGCCATCCTGCTGGTCGCCGCCGGCTGTGCCAGCACCTCCAAGGTGATGCTGGGCCGCGCCCGCGCACCCATCGATCCGGCACTGGTGCAGATCTATTCGACGCCTCCGGCCGGTTCCCAGGAAATCGCCCAGCTGGAATCGGCGTCCGCCGTCGGCTTCGGCACACAGGGCCAGACCGATGCCGCCGTGGCACGCCTGAAGCGTGAGGCCGCCGCGCTGGGCGCCAATGGCGTGGTGCTGATGGGCGTAGGCAGCAGTGGCTCGCCGGTGGGCATGTCGGTGGGCGCCGGCACGTTCGGCTCGCATGTGGGTGGCGGCGTCGGCATCGGTATTCCGACCACGCAGAAGCGGGCCGCCGGCGGCGCGCGCTGGGGGCCGCATCCGGCACCGCCGGCGCGCGTGCCGACACAGGTGATTACCCCGCCGCCGGGAGGCGGCAGCGGCACCCCCGGGCGGGGGGGGGGGCGCGGGCGGGCGGGGCCCGGGCGCTCCCCGGGGGGACGCGGCCGCCCCACCGCTGCGGGTTAATCACGTGTGTCGGCAAGCGCGCGGGCGGGGCGGGATTCGGCACCAAGATCGCGACGCCGGCGGCGCGCTTCTGCGTGGTC
>NZ_JAZKVY010000326.1:0-466 GCF_036624925.1 Stenotrophomonas sp. A3_2 | reverse complement strand
ATCGATGTGGCCGACCCGGAGGTGACCGGGATCGAAGCGATATCCCCGGTGGAGTATGAGGCGTTCCTTGCCGAGGGCGACCCGGCGGCCGCGTTCGATCTGCCTGCGGATGAGTGGGACGCGATCACGCTGAACTACACATCCGGAACAACCGGCGATCCGAAGGGCGTCGTGGCGCATCACCGCGGCGCCTACATCGACGCGCTGAACAACGCGTTCATCGCCGATATGCGACGGCACATGGTCTATCTCTGGTGCGTGCCGATGTTTCATTGCAACGGCTGGTGCCACCCGTGGACGGTGGCCGCCATGGCGGGCACCAATATTTGCCTGCGGCGCGTCGACCCGAAGCGCATGTTCGATCTGATCCGCCGCCATCGTGTGACGAATACCTCCGGCGCGCCGATCGTGTTCACCATGCTGACCGATGCGCCCGACGAATGGCGTGCCGGCATCACCCACCGCG
>NZ_JAZKVY010000325.1:0-1440 GCF_036624925.1 Stenotrophomonas sp. A3_2 | reverse complement strand
CGCCATCGAGAACATCGTGCCGATGCCGTAGAACAGCCATCGCTGGAACAGCTGCTTGGTCTGGTCGAACAGCAGACACAGAATGAACAAGGGACCCAGGCCGATGAACAGCGCCAGCGCGACCTCGTAGAGCAGCAACATTGCACCAGCGGTGACCGCCGGGCCGCCAGTGCCCAGGCCGATGAACCACAGCGCCCGGGTCTTGTCCGCCTGCAACCCTGGATCATTCAGGATCTTGATGCCATCAATGCTCGACAGCGCCACCTGCATCCAGGCCAAGCTCTTGTCGACCTGCTCATCCGGCGCCTTGTCTTTTCCGGCTAATCAGGCATTTCTACGTTTTCAGCCAGAAACTCATAAGCGCAACCTCAGAAGTTCTCAAACTCAGGCTCGGTGCATCCAGAATAAATCACTTTACAGCCATCGCTCCCCTGCTTTAAGCACGCATCCACAGCCATCTTACTCGCAGCATCAACAGATGCCGCACGCGCAAACGTGGAGCCACCAAATCTTGCATCACTGGGGGATACGAATGCTGCACATTGATTATTGAACTCCAATACCACCCTGCAATCCGTAGCCCCCCGCTGTGCGCAATTAGCAAGGGACTCCGAAGCCGCATCCCTCTTCTTTCGCTTACCGAGAGCCACGCCGACATCGCCCCCCTTCGCTAAAGCGATGGCCCCCCAAGTCTTGATCCAACGCCCTGTCGCAACAGGCGACGCTTGGCCTGCTCCAGTGGTACCACCTGGGATGGGAGCACAGCCGCCGACTCCCTGACCACCAATTGGATACTGACCAGGAGGACACCTACCTTCTGCGTTGGCCGTGTGTGGCAATTGGCAGGCAATGATTCCCAGACCCAGCAGGATTACTGCACCTGAATAGACACGAATTGACTTCATCTCCGGCCTCTAGTTCGAAGCTAAGCCTTTACGGCCAGTATCAGAATTGCCTGACCCAGCTATGGAGTTGCTGCCAGTGACTACGACATTGCTCCCAACTGAAGTCGATCCACCCGATTGACTGCCACCGCTCGTTGAAGGTTTATCCGGCGTGTAATAGCTACCCGGCGGCTGCCCATTCGGGCCCGGTGCCTGCGCCACCGGGCTACTGCCTATCTGCGAATATGCCATGAAGCTACCCAGCGTGCCCTGGAAGAACATGGCCGCCATTGGGGGCGCAGTCAGAATCAAGGTCGTCAGGATCAATCCCATGCCGCCCTGCTGCATCGCCTGGCTGGTCATGCCGTCGCTGGAGGCGCCTTCGAGTAGGAACTTGTTGACCAAGGCGGTGGACCAGAACGCGGTCGAGACACGGATCACCATGTCCAGCGCGATCGATACCATCGCTGCCAGTACCGCCATCGAGAACATCGTGCCGATGCCGTAGAACAGCCATCGCTGGAACAGCTGCTTGGTCTGGTCGAACAGCAGACAC
>NZ_JAZKVY010000324.1:0-13154 GCF_036624925.1 Stenotrophomonas sp. A3_2 | reverse complement strand
CTGTGGAGAGCCGAGCCCCGGCTCGGCTGCTCTTCGTGCCGCGATCGGCGAACCCTCGCGCTGCGCGCGATAAGCCGAGCGTGGGCTCGGCTCTACAGGGGTCATCGGCGGCCATGCACATTCCCTGGTGGGTGCGGACCGTTGGTCCGCACGCCTTTGACTGTGTAGAGCCGAGCCCATGCTCGGCTGCTCTTCGTTCCGCGATAGGCGAACCCTCGCGCTGCGCGCGATAAGCCGAGCGTGGGCTCGGCTCTACAGGGGTCATCGGCGGCCATGCACATTCCCTGGTGGGGGGGGGCCCGTGGGGCGCCCCCCGGTGGGGTTGTTGGGGCCCCCCCCACCGCCCGGGGGGGGGGGGCACGTTGGGCCCCCACGCATTTGACTGGGTAGCGCCGCCCCCATGGTCGGCTGCTCTTCGTTCCGCGATAGGCGAACCCTCGCGCTGCGCGCGATGAGCCGAGCGTGGGCTCGGCTCTACAGGTATTCCGCCGCCCGGTTCAACGCATCAGCCGCCAAGCAATGCGACAATCGCGCTCCTTTCCTGCAGCAACGAGGCCCACATGGCCAAACTGACCCTGGCCAGCGTGGATGCGCTGCGTGCCCGCTTCGCTGATGACGCTGCCTGCGATGCGGCCCTGGCCGCCTTCGCCGACACTGTTGCCCTGCGCACGCCGCTGCGCGAACTGGTGGAAGCACAGCACCGCTACCTGCAGGCCGAATTCGAAGTGGCGCAGGTGGCCGATGTGCTGCGCCGCGACCAGAAGTACGCGCCGGTGGGCCGGCCTTCGGTGCATATCGTGCAGCTACGCAAGCAGCAGGCTGCGACCAAGCAGGCGGCGTTGATCGCACGCCAGGTAGTGGCGCAGGCCGCGCAGACGTTCGTGCGCGTAAGCGGGCTGGCGGTGAAGACCAAGCAGAGCCCGAGCGAAGCATGTGGGGCGTGGCTGGGCGCGTTGCGCTGAGGGATCGTGCGGACCAACGGTCCGCACCCACCGACGTGGTAGTGCCGGCCGCTGGCCGGCAACCCCTGATCATCGGCACCTCGCATGCAGCCGGCCAGCGGCCGGCTCTACCGGAACCCAGAAAAGAAGGCCCGCTCTTCAGCGGGCCTTCTGCCTTCTCACGACGAGTGAGCGGGGTGCATCAAGCCGCCGGCTTTTCGCCGGTGGCTTCGGTGGTGATGCGGATCTTCACTTCATCGCTGACGTTCGGGGCGTAGGCGCCGACGCCGAAATCGCTGCGCTTCAGGGTGGTGGTGGCATCGAAGCCAGCCGCCGGAACCTTGGCCATCGGGTGCTCGCCGCCGCCGTTGACGGTGACGTCCAGGGTGACCGGCTTGGTGATGCCCTTGATGGTCAGGTCGCCGGTGACGGTCAGCTTGTTGGTGCCGGCCGCTTCCACCTTGGTGCTCTTGAAGGTGGCATCGGCGAACTTGGCGGCGTCGAAGAAGTCGGCGCTCTTCAGGTGCTCGTCGAACTTGGCGGTGAAGCTGTTCAGGCCGCTCAGCGGCAGCTTCACTTCCACGGTGGACTTGGTCACGTCTTCGGCGTTGTACACCAGGGTGCCTTCGACGTTGCCGAAGTGCGCGCTCGGGTTGGAGAAGCCGAAGTGGCTCCACTGCGCCAGCACGTCGGTGTGGCTCGGGTCCAGCTTGTAGGTGCCCGAGGCGATCTTGATCGCTTCGGCGGCCGGCGCGGCAGCGGCGGCATCGGCGGCCGGGGTGGCGGCCTGCTCGGTGGTGGCCGGGGCGGCGGCATCGGCAGCCGGGGCAGCGGTGTCGGCCGGCTTGGAGCAGGCGGCGATGGCCAGGGTCAGGGCCAGCGGCAGCAGCAGTTTACGGGTGGCGCTCATCTGAGGAACTCTCCGGATCGTAGGGTGGGTACACGGTGCAGCAGGGGCCCGCCAAGGTGGCAGGGCCGAAACCGAGACAGCGACTTACGCGATGCGCGCCGCTTCGTCGAACGACAGACGCGGCAGACGGGGGAACAGGCCCGAGGGGTCACCGTAACCCAGGTTGACCAGGAAATTCGACTTGATGCTGGTGCCGGCGAAGAACGCTTCGTCCACCTTGGCATTGTCGAAGCCGGACATCGGGCCGGCATCCAGGCCCAGCGCGCGCGCGGCCAGGATCAGGTACGCACCCTGCAGGCTGCCGTTGCGGATGGCGGCTTCGTGGCGGCCTTCCTGCGGGCCATCGAACCAGGCCTTGGCATCGGTGTGAGGGAACAGGTACGGCAGCTTCTCGTGGAAGTCCAGGTCGAAACCGATGATGACGGTGACCGGCGCGGCCATGGTCTTGGCCAGGTTGCCTTCGGACAGCGCCGGGGCCAGCTTGTCCTTGGCCTCCTTCGAGGTGACGAAGACGAAGCGCGCCGGCGTGGTGTTGGCCGCGGTGGGGCCCCACTTCACCAGGTCGTACAGTTCCTTCAGCAGGCTCTCGGGGACCGGCTTGTCGAGGAAGGCGTTCTGGGTGCGGGCCGTACGGAACAGCTGATCAAGGGCGGCGGCGTCGAGCGCGTGGGACATCGGTGGATCTCCAGGGCGGCGAAAGGAAGTCAGTGCCCGCGGGCGGCGCGGGGCGAAACGACGAGCCGCAGTGTAGAGTGTCGCGACTGTTGCAACACCCAGCAGGGCTGAAACGAATTAATGCCAATGGTGAAACGATCGAGCGCGCCATGGACGGTCACCGACGGCCGTGCGGGCAATGTCCGCCAGGCGGTCGCGCTGGCCTCGGCACTGCGCCAGGGCACCCACCGACCGCTGCTCCTGCAACCGCGCGCACCCTGGCGCTGGCTGTCGCCGCGGCGCCTGCCCGGCGATGTGAATGGCTACGGCGAGGCCTTGGCGACGCTGGCGGCCGAGGCGCCGGCGCTGGCGATCGGCTGTGGTCGCCAGGCGGCCGGTGCCCTGCGCGTGCTGCGTGCACGCGGCAGCCAGGTGGTGCAGATCCTCGACCCGCGCATCGGCGCCCGCCATTGGGACGTGGTGGTGGTGCCGGAACACGATGCCCTGCGTGGCAGCAACGTGCTCACCCTGCTCGGCAGCCTCAACCCGGTGGACGACGACTGGCTGGCCTGGGGCCGCGCCGCGTTCGCCGGCTTCAGTACCCTGCCTGGCCCGCGCACGGCGCTGCTGGTGGGCGGGCCGACGCCGCTGGCACCGTGGGACGAGAACGCGATGGTCGGCGTGTTCCAGGCGCTGGCCGAGCAGATCCGCAATGAAGGCGGCAGCCTGCTGGCAACCACCTCGCGACGCACGCCGCCGGCCCTGGCCGAGATCCTGCGCGCGAAGTTCGCCAACCTACCGCACGTGATCTGGGGCGATGGTGGCGACGGTACCAATCCCTATGGCGGCCTGCTCGGCTGGGCCAACCGCGTGGTGGTCTCGCCCGATTCGGTGAACCTGCTCTCTGAAGCCTGCGCCACGCGCATGCCGGTGATGGTGGCGCTGGCCGAGACCGCGCAGGGCCGGCTGGCCCGCTTCCAGCAGCAGCTGCGCGAGCGCGGGCGCCTGCAGCCGCACTGGCTGGACTGGCAGTACGACCGCATCGAGCCACTGCGCGAGACTGCGCGGGTAGCGGCGGAAGTGAAGCAGCGCCTGGCATTGGGGTAGTGGCGGCCGCTGGCCGGCAACCCAGGGGGCAAAAACCCAAACATACCAAGAACCCCCCACGCCGGCGCGCGGCGGGGCGCCGCCACTACCGGGATGCACAGCGATTTCTGAACATTTCAATCTGCCCATACCGTTAGAGTCCGGTGCCCCCCACCGGACCGAGTGCCTTCATGCGTACCCTGCTCCTGCTGCCCTTGGCCCTGCTCGCCGCGTGTTCGACCGCGCCCACCGAGCTGGACCCGATCTCCTATCAGTGCCAGCAGCAGCTGGACGCGTACCGCGAGCAGCCGGCGCTGCGCGATCCGAAGACGGGCGAGCGCCCGCCGCTGCCGATCGCCCCGATCAGCGATGCCTGCGACAGGGAACTCCAGCGCAAGGGCGTGGATCGCCCGCTGCGCTGAGCAGCGTATGATCGGCGCGCGGGCCTGCCCGCCGCTGAAGGTGCCGACATGGATCGTTTTGCCCGCCTGCCCCGTGCCGCGCTGCTGATCACCAGCCTGCTGGCGACCGCACCGGCCTGGGCCGACAGCACCGCCTGCCGCGAGCGCTACCCGAGCGTGGCGTCGCAGGCGGCGATGCTGGACGTGGCCTGGACCACCGCCGAACGCCTGGACGCGCTGCCCGATGTGGACGTGGTGGTGGCCGCGCGCGGTGGCCAGGACCTGAGCCGCTACGGCCTGCGCCACAGCCACCTGGCCTTCCTGCTGCGCGAGGACGACGGCCGCTGGCGCGCGATGCACCTGCTCAACCGCTGCAAGACCGACAGCTCGCAGCTGTACCACGAGGGCCTCGGCAACTTCGTCGGCGAGAGCGGCGGCCATACCGACCTGCGCATCGGCGTGCCGTCGGCCCCCTTGCGTGCAGCGCTGCGCGCGATGCTGGTGCCGCCCTCGATCCAGCCCAAGGCGCTGCACGAAACCAGGTACAACGTGGTCGCCTACCCGTTCGCCACCGACTACCAGAACTCCAACCAGTGGGTGCTGGAGGTGCTGGCGGCGGCGATGGCGCAGGCCGAAGGCGCGCCGGCCATCGTCAAGCGCGAACAGGCACAGCAGTGGCTGCGCCAGCAGAAGTACCAGCCCAGCGTGCTGCATATCGGCCTCGGCAAGCGCGTGGGTGCGCGCCTGTTCGTAGCCAACGCCACCACTACCGACCATCCAGCCGGCGAACGCATCTCCGGCAACTATTCGGTGGTGACGGTGGAATCGGTGTTCGACTTCCTGCACCAGCGCAGCCAGCTGCAGCAGGAACTGGTGATCCCCCATGTGCCGGTGGCCGGTGCCACTGCCGCCACGCCCTGAATCCCGCAAGGAGAACGACATGCGTCCGCTGCTTACCTCTGTGTTGTCGATGGTGATCGTCACCGGCCTGGCCTGGTCCACGGCCGCCCACGCCGAACGCCGCATCGTGATCATCCACGACCCGGGCCCGCAGGGACCAAGCCTGGAAATGTCCACGCAGATGGTGGCCTCGGCCCGCGCTGCAGCGGCCAAGGAAGCGCAGGATGCCGCCGACGCCGGCCAGCCGCTGGCCCGCCCGCAGCAGATCAAGCTGCCGCAGATGGAGGTGAGTGCCATCTCCACTACCGTGGATGGCCGCCGCGAAGTGCTGCTGCGTGATGCCAACGATCCGCAGAACACCGCATCGATGCAGTATCCGCGCGGCGTCGGCGACCCGGCCGTGCAGTTCACCGTGGGCCAGACCGTGAATTTCGAGCCAACCGGCAACGACCAGGGCTGGCAGCTGAAGGACAACCAGGGCCGCCCGCTGGAGTACCTGCCCGAGGCCACCGGCCCGCGCGATATCTTCGATACCCGGCGCTGAGCCGCCGTCTCCCCCCCTGACAAGGAGGTCTCCATGTTCCGTTGCCTGCGCGTTCCCGCTTCTGCATTGCTGCTCTCGGCGCTGCTGGTGCCCACCGTCCATGCCGGCGCCGCGCCGCAGTTGAACAGCAGCGAGGCCAGCGTGCTGATCACCTCGCTGATCGTGGTCTCGGTGCCGCTCGCTGCATCGGCGGGCCTGTCCGAACTGTCCAAGGCGCCGTTCAAGGCCAGCGAACGCAACGGCCGGGCCACGCGCACCAAGGCAGTGCCGCTGCCGCCGATGGAGGTGAAGAAGGTGGAGACCACGCCGGAGGGCGAGCGCCAGGTACAGCTGCAGGTGCCCGACAAGGCCGATCAGACCGCCACCCTGCGCTGGCCGGCGCGCGTACATGAAGACCAGACGGCGGCCTTCGTGGTCGGCCAGCGGGTGCATTTCGAGCCCACCGAGGCCGGTGCCGGCTGGACCGTGAAGAGCGCGCAGGGCCAGGCCCTGGCTTACGTCCCCACCGCCTACGCCGCCGGTGACGTGATGAGTGAAGCGCTGTAAAGCTGAACGACCGTTTTTGGTTTTGCCACGGCCCGGGCGGATAATGGGTGATCCCCTTTCTCCCCCTGGCTCGCCATGTCCGTGCGTCCTGCCCCTCTGTTTGCCCCGCTGACCCCGCGCGCCCTGGTGCTGGCGGTACTGGCGATGGGCGCGGTGGTGCTGCTGTCCAACGTGCTGGTGCAGTACCCGATCAACGATTGGCTGACCTGGGGTGCCTTCAGCTATCCGGTCGCGTTCCTGGTCAGCAACCTGATCAACCGCCGCTTCGGCCCAGGCCCGGCGCGCCGCGTGGCGTGGATCGGCTTCGCGGTGGCGGTGTTGTTGTCGATCTGGGTGGCCACCCCGCGCATCGCCATTGCCTCCTGCTCGGCCTTCATCGTGGCCCAGCTGCTGGACATCACCGTGTTCGACCGCCTGCGCCGCGGCAGCTGGTGGCGCGCACCGATGGTGGCCACCACCTGCAGCGCGACGGTGGACACCACCATTTTCTGGTCGATCGCGTTTGCCGGCTCCGCGCTACCGTGGGTGAGCTGGGCCGCCGGCGACCTGGCAGTGAAGCTGGCGATCGGCGTGTGCCTGCTGGCCCCGTTCCGCGCGCTGCTGTGGAAGATGGCGCCGCTGCGCGCCACCAGCTGAACGCACATGCTCTGGTAGGTGCCAACCTTGGATGGCACATGAGCACGGTAGGTGCCGACCGTTGGTCGGCACGCTCCATCAGAGTTCATCACCGCTGACAGATTGTGCCGACCAACGGTCGGCACCTACCAACAGCGGATCATCCCCGGGCAATTGTTCTAATGGGTGCACCCATCACCCGAACGGCAACGCCGCCGCTCGGCACGCGGCCGTAATCGCCGCACACGCGTCTTCAATCGCGGGCGTGGTCGGTGCCAGCCGCGGGCGCCGGTCCAGCGTGCAGGCCAGGCCTACGTCGAGCAGCGTGGCATGCGCGGTATGCAGTGCCTGCGCGGTGGCACCGGGCAGGAAGCCCGCAACCGCCAGCGCATCTATCAACGACGGTGTATCGCGCGGCTGCAGCAGCGCGGGATGCTGCGCACTACGCGCCAGCACGCCGGTCTGCAGCAGGAACTCCAGGTCCACCACGCCACCGGCACCCTGCTTCAGGTCCAGCCGCGCAGCATCGCTGCGGTCCAGTTCGGTGCGCATGCGGCCACGCATCTTCAACACATCGGCATACAGCGTGGCCGGATCGCGTTCGCGGCCCAGCGTCTGTGCACGCACCTGTTCGAAATCGGCCAGCAGGCTGGCATCACCGGCCACGCCGCGTGCACGTACCAGGGCCTGGTGTTCCCAGGTCCACGCGCGTTCGCGCTGGTATTCGGTGTAGCTGGCCAACGAAGACACCAGTGAACCCTTGCCGCCGTCCGGGCGCAGGCGCACGTCGATGTCGTACAGACGGCCGGCGGCGGTGACCGCACCGAGCAGCGCCATCACCTTCTGCGCCAGCCGCGCATACCAGCGCCCCGGTTCCAGCGGACGTGCGCCATCGCTGGCCTCCACGCCGGCCGGATTGTCGTGCAGGAATACCAGATCCAGGTCGGAACCGAAGCCCAGCTCAAGCCCTCCGAGGCTGCCGTAGCCGATGATCGCGAAGCGCCCACCAGGAATCACGCCGTGTGCCGCGCGCATGTCCGCTTCGGCCATCGCCAGCACGGTGGTGACCACCGCCTGGGCCAGCTCGGCCAGTTGCCGCGTGCTGTCCACTGCGCCCTGTCGACCGTCCAGCGTGGCCATCGCCATGCGGAAGCTGAGCGCCAGCCGCGTCTCGTTGAGCCAGCGCAGTGCGGATTCGGGGTCTTCCACCGCCAGCACCTGCTGGCACTCGGCCAGCATGCCGGCCGCATCGGGCATCGGTCCGGACACGCGCACGTCCAGCAGTTCGTCCAGCAGCAGCGGGTACGCGGCCAGCCGCTCGGCCAGCAGCGCGCTGCGCGCCAGCACATCCACCAGCCGCGCCAACGCGCTCGGTTGTTCGTCCAGCAGCGCGAGATAGCTGGTCCGGCGCAGCACCGCCTGCAGCAGGCCAAGCACGCGCTTGAGCGCGGCATCGGGTTGCGGCGAGCGCGTGGCCGCATGCAGCAGCGCCGGCAGTACGCGATCCAGCCGTGCACGTGCGGCGTCGGACAGGGACTTCACGCCGGTGCCCTGGGCGAAATCGCGCAGCGACTGATCGGCGCCATTGGCATCGAGGAAACCGGCTTCCGCCAGCAACGGCGCGTTGCTGCCCTCGGGCAGGCTGCGCCAGTAGTTGGCCAGCGCGTCGGGCGCAGCCTGGCCCTTGCGCGGCGCCAGCAGCGCGGCGAATTCGGTGCTGACCCGCTGCTGCTGTTCGGCCAATGCCGCGCGCAGTACCTCCCAATCCGGGTAGCCGAGGCCGACGGCGATGCGCGCGCGGTCCAGCGCGTCGCTGGGCAGCACGTGGGTCTGCGCATCGCGCAGCATCTGCAGGCGGTTCTCCAGCCGGCGCAGGAACAGGTAGGCCTCGCGCAGCGCACTGCCGTCCCCGGGCGCGATCTGCCCCGCAGCCACCAGCGCGTCCAGTGCCACCAGCAGGCGGCGCTCGCGCAGCGCAGGTTCGCGGCCACCGCGGATCAGCTGCAGCGCCTGGCACAGGAACTCGATCTCGCGGATGCCACCGGCGCCGCGCTTGATGTCTTCGTGCAGCTCGCGGCGCGCGACTTCGGCGGTGATCGCTGCCTTCATCTCGCGCAGGCCATCGAGCGCAGTGAAATCCAGGTAGCGGCGGTACACGAACGGGCGCAGGGTCTGCAGCCACGCTTCACCGGCCTCGATATCACCGGCGACCGCGCGCGCCTTCAGCCACGCATAGCGCTCCCAGTCGCGGCCTTCGCGCTGGAAGTACTGGTCCATCGCCGCGAACGACAGCGCGACGCGGCCGGCGCTGCCGAACGGGCGCAGGCGCAGGTCGACGCGGTGGCTGAAGCCATCGACGGTGGTTTCGTCCAGCAGCTTGGCTAGGCGCTGGCCAAGGCGGGCGAAATACTCTTCGGCGGCCAGCGCGCGCGGGCCGTCGGATTCGCCGCCGTGCGGATAGGCGTAGACCAGGTCGATATCGGAACTGAAGTTGAGCTCGCCGCCGCCAAGCTTGCCGAGGCCGAACACCACCAGCTGCTGCGCGGCGCCTTCGCCATCGCGGACCACACCGTGGCGCTGGGCGAATTCCTGCTGCAGCGCGTCCAGCGCCAGCCGCAGGCAGTCCTCGGCCAGGGTGGTGGCGCCGGCCAGGGTCTGTGCCACGTCGTCCAGGCCGGTCAGGTCGCGCCAGATCAGCCGCGTCGACATGGCAGTACGCCAGCGCCGGATCTGCGCCGGCCAGTCGCTGGGCTGCAGCGGATCGAGCACCGGTGGTGGGATCGGCGGGCAGCCGGGGGTAGCCAGCTGCGCCAGCAGCGCCGGTTGCCGCACCAGGGTGTCCAGCGCGAAGTCGCTGGCCACCGCCAGTCGGGTCAGCAGCGGCAGCAGTTCGGCAGGAACGGGCTCGGGCAGGACCTGGGCCAGGCGCGCCAGGGCGCGGTCGACAAGGGGCTGCAGGGAGGCGGGCAGGTCAGCGGGGGCGAGGGTCATGGGCGGATTGTATCGACCCGGTCGGGACGCGACGGACCCGGTAGTGGGGGGCGCGGGGCCGCCGCGCCCCCCATACAGCCCCCAGGCCCCGCCGGATGGTTGCTGCCGTGGCCGGCCAGCGCCCGCCACTACCGATAATGGAGGCCGCGCATTCATACTGGGCGACAGGCAATAAAAAAGCCCGCTTGCAGCGAACTGCCAGCGGGCTCTGCTCCCTCCCCCACGTCGGGATGCAGGGCCATCGTGCGGGCTGCGAAAGCACTTTGCACGCTGCACTGCAAAACAGAACCGATGGGTATGGGTGAGCCCCTTGGGGGAAAAGCCATTCCACGAAGGTAGAACCCCCCGTACGGATGAGGATGGCCGATAATCGGGATTCCCCCCAGAAACACTGTCGTCATGTCTGTTGATCGCATCGCCAACGCGCGTCTCCGTGACCGCGTGGTCTCCGCCGAGGCCGCAGCCGCGCTGATCCAGCCCGGTGAAACCGTGGCCATGAGCGGCTTTACCGGCTCCGGGTATCCCAAGGCCGTTCCCGTGGAACTGGCCCGCCGCATCGAAGCGGTGCACGCCCAGGGCAATCCCTTCCAGATCAAGCTGATGACCGGCGCGTCGACCGCGCCGGAACTCGATGGCGCGCTGGCCAAGGCCGATGGCATCGCCATGCGCATGCCGTTCCAGAGCGACCCGGACGCGCGCAACCGCATCAACGAGGGCAAGCTGGATTACATCGACATCCACCTCAGCCACGTTGCCCAGCACGTGTGGTTCGGTTTCTACGGCGAGATCGACACCGCCGTGATCGAAGTCTCGGCCATCCGCGAGGACGGTTCGCTGGTGCCCTCCACTTCGGTCGGCAACAACAAGACCTGGCTGGACCTGGCCAGGAAGGTGATCGTCGAGGTCAACGAATGGCAGCCGGCCGGCGTTGACGGCATGCACGACATCTACTACGGCACCGCGCTGCCGCCGCACCGCAAGCCGATTCCGCTGGTGAACGCCAACGACCGCATCGGCGACACCGCGCTGCGCTGCGACCCGGACAAGATCGTGGCCGTGGTGCGCACCAACGGCCCGGACCGCAACAGCCCGTTCAGCCCGATCGATGCAACCAGCGAACAGATCGCTTCGCACCTGATCGAGTTCCTCAAGCACGAGGTGAAGAAGGGCCGCCTGCCGCCGAACCTGCTGCCGCTGCAGTCGGGCGTGGGCAACATCCCCAATGCCGTGCTGGCCGGCCTGGCCAAGAGCGGTTTCCGCGACCTGGCCGCGTTCACCGAAGTGATCCAGGACGGCATGCTCGACCTGCTGCGCGATGGCGTGCTGAGCTACGCCTCGTGCACCGGCTTCGCGCTGAGCCCGCAGGCCAACGAGACGTTCAAGGAGAACATCGATTTCTACCGCGAGCGCATCATCATGCGTACGCAGGAAATCTCCAACCACCCCGAACTGGTGCGCCGCCTGGGCTGCATCGGCATGAACGGCATGATCGAGGTGGACATCTACGGCAACGTCAATTCGACGCACGTGATGGGCACGCGGATCATGAACGGCATCGGCGGTTCGGGTGACTTTGCCCGCAATGGTTTCCTGTCGGCGTTCCTGAGCCCGTCCACCGCCAAGAACGGCACCATCTCGGCGATCGTGCCGATGGCCAGCCATGTCGATCACACCGAGCACGATGTGTCGGTGATCGTCACCGAACAGGGCCTGGCCGACCTGCGCGGGCTGACCCCGCGCAAGCGCGCGCAGGTGCTGATCGACAACTGCGCGCACCCGGATTTCCGCCCGCAGTTGCAGGATTACTTCGACCGTGCCAGCCGCGAGAGCTACGGCAAGCACACCCCGCATCTGCTGCCGGAAGCGCTGTCGTGGCACCAGCGCTGGCTGGATACCGGAACGATGAAGGGCTGAGGCCCGCGTCTGTAGAGTCGAGCCATGCTCGACTCTCCTTCCCTGTGCAGCCGAGCATGGCTCGGCTCTACAAAGGGGCCGCTCCGCAGAATCCCTGTAGAGCCGAGCCCACGCTCGGCTCCACGGCAAGCGGTTTACCCGCGCAGCGCCGCCAGCGATTCGGCCTGCAGCCGCTCGTAGATCTCGAACTCGTCGTTCACCGCCACGCCCAATGCCTGCTCGAAGGCCTCGCGGTTGGCATGTGCGGCATAGGCGCGCTGTTCTTCGCCACCCAGGTTCGACTGGAAAATGCCTGCGGCGCTGACCGGCAGGAAATCCTCGTAGACGATCGGGTCAGCCGTCGCCAGGCCGGCGGCCACCAGCACTTCAGCGGGAAGATCGGCCACGCGCTCCGGCGCGGCGCGGCCGGCGTCGGTCAGCTGGTAGCGGTAATACCCCAGGCCTTCCTGGCGCAGCGTGTCATGGTCATCCGGGAAGCTGGCGAACACCGCCTGCAGGCGCTGGCCGTAGTCGCCGCCGGTGCTGCCTTCGCCACCGGCGTCGCGGGCCTGCGACAACAGTTGGTCGTACAGCGCGCGGCCCTTCGGGGTCAGCGCCAGGCCGCGTTGTTCGATCTCGCCGAAGCGCGCGGTATGCGTGCCGGCGTCACCACCTTCGGCATCCGGGAAATGAACGGCTTCTTCCAGGGCCTTGAAGCTGGTCTGGCGCAGCAGGATCGGGCAGGCACGGCGCGGCGGACCTTCGATGACCGCCTTGGCCGCCATGCCGTGCTCGATCATTGCCGCCTGCGCCGCGTCGATGTCCAGCGTGCGCGGGGTCAGGTGGTTGATGTGCGGGCCACGGAAGCTGACCACGTCGGCCACCAGCCGGTGCGCGTTGTGCAGCGCGCGGTAGGTCGGCAGGTCGACCGTGGCGTCACCATGCCAGCGGAAGGTTTCCAGTGCTTCATCGACGAAGCGCTCGGCATCGGCCTGCGACAGGCCGCCGTCACGCTCGGCCTGCTCGATCAGTGCCAGTGCGCCGTCGGTAAAGATGCGGCGGCGTGACAGGATCTTCGCCGACTCGGCACGCAGCGCTTCATCTTCGATCAGTTCCAGGCGCAGCAGCGAGGTGAACACGCGGAACGGATTCTGTGCCAGCGCCGCGCCGGTGAGTGGGCGGAACGCGGTGGAGTGCACCGGCACGCCGGCCACCGACAGGTCGTAGTAGCCGACGGGGTACATGCCCATCACCGCGAACAGGCGGCGCAGCGTCGCCAGCTCCTGCGCGGTGCCGACGCGGATCGCGCCATGACGCTCTTCATCCAGCCGCGCACGCTCGTCGTTGCGCTGCAGCTGCGCGGCCAGCGCCGGGTCATGGGCAAGCACCTGCGCGTTGATCCGCTCCACCAGTTCCACCAACGTGCCGTACAGCGGCACTTCAGTGCGGTACATGCGGGACATGGCCTGCGCAAACAGGCGGCGGATCACATCAGGCGAAACGAAAGAGGCGCTCATCAGTCACTCGATTACGGGAACGGGGAACAGCTCGGACCCGTATTGTCGCCGGAGCGCCCGGCGGCGGCGATACGCAGAGCAACATAAGGAAACCGGTAGTGCCGGCCGCTGGCCGGCAACCTCCGGATGCCTGGAATGGTGCAGTTGCCGGCCAGC
>NZ_JAZKVY010000323.1:0-20357 GCF_036624925.1 Stenotrophomonas sp. A3_2 | reverse complement strand
ACTCTACAATCGAAGGGGGCCCCGGCGGCGCCGCCACCACCGCGCCGGCCGCACACTTGGCGGCGCGGGCCTACAGCTTCCTGTGGGCGCGTTTGGGCGGCAAGTACGCAGACCGGAAAACGCCGCCCCCGGGCGGCGTTTTCAGTTATCGGGTAGCGCCGGACCCTGCCCGGGGCGCGCGTAGCGCGGCAGGATGCCGCCGGGCATGGCCCGGCGCTACCGGAAATGCTTCAACCCACGCGCGATCCGCTCCACCGCCTCCTGCAATCGCGGCACTTCCTGGGTATAGGCCAGGCGCACGTGCTGGTTGGCACGATGGAAGCCGAAATCCAGCCCGGGCGTGAATGCCACATGCTCGGTTTCCAGGAAGTGGGCGCAGAACGCCTGCGCATCGTCGGTGAACGCGCTGACGTCTGCGTACAGGTAGAACGCGCCCTGCGGCTCGACCTCGATACGGAAGCCCAGCTCACGCAGTGCGGGCAGCAGGAAGTCGCGACGCTGGCGGAACGCTTCGCGGCGCTGTTCGAAGATCGCCATCGATTCCTCGCTGAAACAGGCGAGGGCGGCATGCTGGGCGATGCTCGAGGCGCTGATGTACAGGTTCTGCGCCAGCTTCTCCAGGTCCGGTACCGCGGCCGGCGGTGCCACCAGCCAGCCCAGCCGCCAGCCGGTCATGCCGAAATACTTGGAGAAGCTGTTCAGCACGAACGCGCTGTCATCCACCTGCAGCACGCTGGGCGCATCCAGGCCATAGGTGAGGCCGTGGTAGATCTCGTCCACCACCAGGTGGCCGCCCCGCGCGTGCAGGGCCTGCGACAGTGCGGCCAGATCGTCGGCGGAAAGCACGGTGCCGGTCGGGTTGGCCGGTGAGGCGACCAGCGCGCCGACGCTGTCGGCATTCCAGTGCCGTTCCACCAGTGACGGGGTCAGCTGGTAGGCGGTCTCCGGCCCGACCGGTACCAGTTGCGCACCGCCTTCCACCAGGCGCAGGAAGTGGCGGTTGCACGGATAGCCGGGGTCCGCCAGCAGCCAGTGGCGGCCGGGATCGACCAGCAGGCTGCTGGCCAGCAGCAGCGCACCGGACCCACCCGGTGTGACCAGGATGCGTTCAGGGTCGATATCCAGCCCGTAATGGCTGCGATAGAAGCCGCTGATGGCCTCACGCAGAGCCGGCAGGCCACGTGCGGCGGTGTAGCGGGTATGACCGGCGGCCAATGCGGCCTGGCCGGCGCGCACGACAGGTTCGGCGGTGGTGAAGTCCGGTTCGCCGATTTCCAGGTGGATCACATCGTGGCCGGCCTGCTCCAGCGCCTGTGCGCGGGCCAGCAGGGACATCACGTGGAATGGAGCGATTTCATGGCTGCGCCGGCTGTAGCCCGGCGTGTGGGGCAGGGTGCTCATGTGCCCATGGTACGCCGCGCGTCTGGGTCATGCGTTGTGGTAGTGCCGGCCGCCGGCCGGCATTCCGACCGTCTCCGGGTTCGTGAGGTTGCTGGCCAGCGGCCGGCACTCCCCATGACGATCCGCAGGGTTGCCCGCAGCCCTCCTGCAACCCAGACTCGGGCACAAGGACGCCATTGCATTGCAGTTCAAGGAACCCCACTACATGAAATCCACTCTCTGCCTGTTGCTCGCCAGCCTGATGACCACTACTGCCACCGCCGCCACTCCGCCTGTTCCGCCGGATGCCGCCAAGCATCCGCATGTGGTCAAGGCGCCGTTCGGCGCGACCCGCAACGATGACTATTACTGGCTGCGCGACGACAAGCGCGAGAACAAGGACATGCTGGCCTACCTGCAGGCCGAGAATGCCTACGCGGACCAGGTGCTGGCGCCGCTCAAGCCGCTCGAAGACACCCTGTACAAGGAGATCGTCGGCCGCATCAAGCAGGATGATTCCAGCGTGCCGGCGCGTGAGCGCGGCTATTGGTACTACAGCCGCTTCGAGACCGGCCAGGACTATCCGATCCACGCGCGCCGCAAGGGCAGCATGGAGGCCGCCGAGGAGATCCTGCTGGACGTCAACGCCATGGCCGCCGGCAAGGGCTATTTCAGCGTCGGCTCGATGGAAGTGAGCCAGGACAACCAGCTGCTGGCCTGGGCCGAGGATGATGTGGGCCGCCGCCAGTACACGATCCGCTTCAAGGATCTGGCCACCGGCAAGGTGCTGCCCGATGTGATCACCGGCAGCTCCGGCGACCTGGTCTGGGCCGACGACAACCGCACCGTGCTGTATGTCGAGAACGATCCGGAAACGCTGCTGACCGTGCGCGTGAAGAAGCACGTGCTGGGCACTCCAGCCAGCGCCGACACCGTCGTCTACGAAGAGAAGGACGACAGCTTCTACATGGGCATCGGCCGCACCCGCGATGATCGCTTCATCACCATCGGCGTGCACAGCACCGTGTCCTCGGAAGAGCGCTACGCACCGGCCGGCGACCCGACCACGTTCACCGTGCTGGCCCCTCGCCAGCGTGACGTCGAGTACGATGCCGACCACTACGACGGCCGCTGGGTGATCCGCACCAACGACGGCGCGAAGAACTTCAAGCTGGTCACTGCGCCGACCGATGCCACTTCGCGTGCGCAATGGAAGGACTGGATCGCGCACGACGATGCGGTGTTCATCGAAGGCTTCGAACTGTTCGATGGCTACACCGCCATCGCCGAACGCTCCGAGGGCCTGGAACGCATCCGCCTGCTGTTCAAGGATGGCCGCAGCGACTACGTGAAGGCTGATGAGCCAGCGTACTCGATGGGCCTGGGCGACAACACCGAGGCCGATACGCCCTGGCTGCGCTACGTCTACACCTCGATGACCACCCCCACCACCGTGTTCGAACTGAACACCGCCACCGGTGAGCGCCGCCAGCTGAAGGTGCAGCCGGTGATCGGCTATGACGCGTCGAAGTACGAAACCGACCGCGTCTGGATCACCGCACGTGATGGCGTGAAGGTGCCGGTGTCGCTGGTCTACCGCAAGGGCTACCAGAAGGACGGCAAGGGCGCGCTGTTCCAGTACGCCTATGGCAGCTATGGCATGTCGATGGATCCGTACTTCAACCAGACCGCGGTAAGCCTGCTTGATCGTGGCGTGGTGTATGCCATCGCCCACATCCGCGGCGGCCAGGAAATGGGCCGCGACTGGTACGAGAACGGCAAGCTGCTGCACAAGCAGAACACCTTCAACGACTTCATCGACGTCACCCGCGGCCTGGTCGCACAGGGCTGGGCGGCGAAGGATCGCGTCGCTGCGTCCGGTGGCAGCGCCGGTGGCCTGCTGATGGGCGCGGTGGCCAACCAGGCCCCGCAGGATTACCGGGTGATGGTGGCGCAGGTCCCGTTCGTCGACGTGGTCACCACCATGCTCGACCCGACCATTCCGCTGACCACCAATGAGTACGACGAGTGGGGCAACCCGGAACAGAAGCAGTATTACGACTACATGCTGTCCTACTCGCCCTACGACAACGTGAAGCGGCAGGCGTACCCGGCGCTGTTCGTGGGTACCGGCCTGTGGGATTCGCAGGTGCAGTACTGGGAGCCGGCCAAGTGGGTGGCCAAGCTGCGTGACGACAACACCGGCCACTACCCGATACTGTTCCGCACCAACATGGAAGCCGGCCACGGCGGCAAGTCGGGGCGCTTCCAGCGCTACCGCGAGCTGTCCGAGTCGTACGCGTTCGTGCTGCAGCAGCTGGGCATCGCCCAGCCGTGATCGCGACAGGGTGCCGGGCGCTGCCTGGCACCCTGAACCGGTATCCTTGCGGCCATGAGCGCGCCAGATCCTTCCGCCCCTCGCGATGCCGCCACGCCTCCGCGCGTGGTGCGTTTCCGCTGGGCGTGGTGGCTGCTGGCGTATGTCAGCCTCGGCACCGGCATCGTCGGCATCTTCGTGCCGGGCCTGCCGACCACCGTATTCATCCTGATTTCGGCCTGGGCCGCCTCGCGTGGCTCCGAGCGCCTGCACAACTGGCTGCTGCAGCATCCACGCTTCGGCCCGGCCATCGCCAACTGGCAGGCACACGGGGCGGTCAGCCGCTACGGCAAGTGGATGGCCACGATCACCATGGCGGTATGCGCCGCCATCATGCTGTGGTGCGTACCGATTGCCTGGGTGAAGTGGTTCTCGATCGGCAGCATGACCGTGGTGGCGATCTGGCTGTGGACGCGGCCGCTGCCGCCAAAGCAATGATTGCCCGCCGGGCATGGCCCGGCGCTACCTGCGGCGCCCGGTTACGGTAGCGCCGGGCCATGCCCGGCGGATGCGTGGCGTGCCGCCCTGCACCAACCGCTCAGCCGCCAATGGCTATACTCGGGGCATGAAGATCCCCCATCGAAACGCCATCCTGATTCCGCTGGCAGCGGCCTCGCTGCTGCTCCTCGCCGCCTGCGGCAACAAGGGCCCGCTGGTACTGCCGCAGAAGCCGGTGCCGGTGGAGGAAACCGTCGAACCCGCTGCCGAGCCCGCCACCGAGGCGACCCCGGCGGAGGCCCAGGGCGCCGTTGCCCCCACCACGACCGTCGACCCGGCTGCAACGACCACTCAGCCGGCACCCGCGCCAGCGAAGAAGGCGGGCAGCGGGAATGAGTAAGGCCGGTTCCAAGGCCTTGCGCTTCAGCAAGATGCATGGCGCGGGCAATGACTTCGTAGTGATCGACCTGCGTGACGGTACTGCGCCGCCCACGCCTGAACTGGCCGCGCGCCTGGCCGACCGCCACACCGGCGTCGGCTGCGATCAGATCCTGACCATCGAGGCGCCACGTGCGGAAGGCTCGGTGGCCTCGTACCGCATCTGGAACGCCGACGGTTCCAATTCCGAGCAGTGCGGCAATGGCGCGCGCTGCATCGCGGCCTGGCTGGTGCGCGAGGGCAGCGCGCAGGGCGATGCATTCGTCATCGACAGCCCGCTGGCCAGCCATGAGGTGAAGGTGCTGGGCGAAGGGCAGTTTGCGGTGACGATGGGCGTGCCTGCCTTCGAGCCGGCCAACGTGCCGCTGATGGGCTTCGCCCACCCGCGCGAGGAATACCTGCTGCCGCTGCAGGGCGAGAGCGTCCGCTTTGCTGCGGTGTCGATGGGCAACCCGCATGCGGTGATCGAAGTCGGCCTGATCGATGCTGCGCCGGTCGAGCGCGTCGGTGCGCTGCTGCAGCAGCATGCCTCGTTCCCGCGCTCGGTGAACGTGGGCTTCGCCCAGGTGATGGGCCCGGCGCACGCCCGCCTGCGCGTGTTCGAGCGCGGCGTCGGCGAAACCCTGGCCTGTGGCAGTGGCGCCTGCGCCGCTGCGGTGACCCTGATGCAGCGCGGCCGCCTGCAGCGCGATGCCCGCATCAGCCTGCCCGGTGGTGACCTGCGCATCCAGTGGCCGGGGGATGGCCAGCCTGTGGTGATGGCCGGCCCGACCGCATTCGTCTTCGAAGGGGAGTGGATGGCATGAGCGAAACCGTCGACAAGCTCGGGGCCCACGAAGTCGCTGCCTGGTTGCGGCGTCATCCCGGCTTCCTCAAGCAGTTCCCGGACCTGGCCCTGACCCTGGTGGTGCCGCGCGATGACGGCCCGACCGCATCGCTGGCCAGCTACCAGCTGGAAGTGCTGCGCGAGAAGAACCGCGAGCTGGCGCGACGGTTGGCCGACCTGGGCGCGACCGCCCAGGTCAACGAGCGGCTGGCGGTGCGCACGCATCAGCTGACCCTGGCACTGATGAAGCAGGACAATGCGGCCGACACTCTGCGTGCGATGGCCGCTTCGTTGCAGGAAGACTTCGCCGGCGACCTGGTGCGGCTGGTGGTGCATGCGCCGGTGGCCGGGCTGGAACAGGCCGACTGGCTGCAGGTGATCGCCGCCGATGATCCGCAACTGGGCCCGTTCCGCGACTGCCTGAAGGACGGCGAGCCGATCTGCGGCCGCCTGCAGCCGGAGAAGAACGCCGTGCTGTACGGCGCGCGCAGCGAGGAGGTGCAGACCACCGCGCTGCTGCCGCTGCCGGGGGTTGGCCTGATCGCGGTCGGCAGCCATGATCCGAACCGTTTCTACCCGGGCATGGGCACGTTGTTCCTGCGCATGATGGGCGACGCCCTGGCCACTGGCCTGAAGCGCTTCCCGAGCTGAGCAGGGCACGACGGCGATGAGCGCGGTACAGGCGTTCCTGCAGCATCTGCAGGTGGAGCGGCGGATGTCGGCGCACACACTCGACGCCTACCGCCGCGACCTGGACGCGCTGTCGGCCTGGGCCGAGCCGCGTGGCGTAGCCGTGGAGGCACTCGATGCCGAAGCGTTGCGCCAGTTCGTGGCCGATGAGCATCGCCGCGGCCTGTCGGCCAAGAGCCTGCAGCGCCGCCTGTCGGCCTGCCGAAGCTTCTACGCCTGGCTGCTCAAGCACGGACGCATCGAGGCCAGCCCGGCAGCGACGTTGAAGGCCCCGCGCGCGCCGCGCCGCTTGCCGCAGGTTCTCGATGCCGATGAGGCCGTGCAGCTGGTCGAGCTGGAGCCGGACGGCGACCTCGGCCGGCGTGACCGCGCGCTGCTGGAGCTGTTCTATTCCTCGGGCCTGCGCCTGAGCGAAGTCTGCGCGCTGACTTGGCGCGATCTGGATTTCGACAGCGGCCTGGTCAACGTGCTGGGCAAGGGCAACCGCCAGCGCAGGGTGCCGTTCGGCCGGCCGGCGCGCGAAGCGCTGCAGGCGTGGCGCGCGGAAAGTGGTGGCGGCCCGTCTTCGCCGGTATTCCCCGGCCGCAACGGGCCGATCAGCCCGCGTGCGGTACAGATCCGCATCCGCCAGCTGGCGCAGCGCCAGGGCCTGTTCAAGCAGGTGCATCCGCACATGCTGCGGCACAGTTTCGCCAGCCATATTCTCGAATCGTCCGGCGACCTGCGCGGTGTGCAGGAGCTGCTGGGCCATGCCGACATCGCCACCACGCAGATCTATACCCACCTCGATTTCCAGCACCTGGCCAAGGTCTACGACGCCGCGCACCCGCGCGCGAAGCGCCGACGCAGCAGCGAGGGCAGCGGAGAAAGCTGAACGATGCCCCTGCGGTGGCCGGTCGCGGGTGGCTTGAAGGGCGCAGCGCAGTCCCCACCTCTGGTTCTGTCACCCCGGAGGCATCATGGACCCCAGTCAGAACCCCAACGTTTTCCACGCCACCACCATCGTCTGCGTCCGTCGCGGCGAGCACGTGGCCATTGCCGGCGACGGCCAGGTCACGCTGGGCCACACCGTGATGAAGGGCAATGCACGCAAGGTGCGCCGCCTTGGCCGCGACGGCCAGGTGCTGGCCGGTTTCGCCGGTGCCGCCGCCGATGCCTTCACCCTGTTCGAGCTGTTCGAGGCCAAGCTGGAAAAGCACGGCCAGCTGCAGCGCGCTGCGGTCGAGCTGGCCAAGGATTGGCGCACCGAGCGCCGCCTCGGAAAGCTTGAAGCCCTGTTGGCTGTGGCTGACAAGGAAACCTCGCTGATCATCAGCGGCACCGGCGATGTGATCGAACCCGAGGACGGCATCATCGCCATCGGCTCCGGTGGCTCGTATGCACTGTCGGCCGCGCGCGCGTTGATGGCACATACCGAAATGGATGCGCGCACGATTGCCAGTGAAGCGATCGGCATCGCCGGCGACATCTGCATCTACACCAACCGCAACGTGGTGGTCGAGGAGCTGTGACGGGGAACCCGTCACAGACATTCCAGATTCGCCGGGCATGGCCCGGCGCTACCGTCCGGGGCCGTTCGGTTCCGGCATCGTAGACAACGAATTCGTGAGCACATCCATGTCGAAGATCGAAGTATCCTCCGCCACCATGACCCCGCGCGAGATCGTGCAGGAACTGGATCGGCATATCGTGGGCCAGCACGACGCCAAGCGTGCCGTGGCCATCGCCCTGCGCAACCGCTGGCGCCGCATGCAGCTGGCGCCGGAGCTTCGCAATGAAGTGATGCCCAAGAACATCCTGATGATCGGCCCGACCGGCGTCGGCAAGACCGAGATCGCGCGCCGCCTGGCTACGTTGGCCAACGCGCCGTTCGTGAAGGTCGAAGCCACGCGCTTCACCGAAGTGGGCTACGTCGGCAAGGACGTCGAGCAGATCATCCGCGACCTGGCCGACACCGCGGTCAAGCTCTATCGCGAACAGGCCAAGGTGCGCGTGCGTACCCAGGCCGAAGAACGCGCCGAAGACCGCATCCTCGATGCGCTGCTGCCGCGTCGTAGCGGCGGCATCGGTTTCGATCCTGAAGTCGCCCGCAACGAACCGTCGGCGCAGGACAACGAGACCCGCATCAAGTTCCGCAAGATGCTGCGCAACGGTGAGCTGGACGAGCGTGAGATCGAGCTCGACCTGGCGGCCAATGTCAGCATGGACATCATGACCCCGCCGGGCATGGAGGAAATGGGCCAGCAGCTGAAGTCGATGTTCGCCAACCTGGGTGGCGGCGCGAAGGCGCACAAGCGCACGCTGACCATCAAGGCCGCGCGTCCGCTGCTGATCGAGGAAGAGGCCGGCAAGCTGGTCAACGAGGACGATATCCGCACTGCGGCAATCGAGGCCTGCGAGCAGCACGGCATCGTCTTCATCGACGAGATCGACAAGGTTGCCAAGCGCGGCGACAACGTGGGCGGTGGCGATGTCTCCCGCGAAGGCGTGCAGCGCGACCTGCTGCCGCTGGTGGAAGGCTCCAACGTGTCCACCAAGTACGGCACGATCAAGACCGACCACATCCTGTTCATCGCGTCGGGCGCGTTCCACCTGGCCAAGCCCAGCGACCTGATTCCGGAGCTGCAGGGCCGTTTCCCGATCCGCGTTGAGCTGGGCGCGTTGAGCAAGGGCGACTTCGTGCGCATCCTGACCGAACCGAAGGCGGCGCTGACCAAGCAGTACGAAGCACTGCTGGCCACCGAAGGCGTCAAGGTCAGTTTCACTGCCGATGCCATCGAGCGCCTGGCCGAGATCGCGTTCCAGGTGAACGAGCGCCAGGAAAACATCGGCGCGCGCCGCCTGCATACGGTGCTGGAGCGCCTGCTGGATTCGCTCAGCTACGAGGCACCGGACCGCGATGGCGAAACCCTGGCCATCGACAGCGCCTACGTCGATGCACACCTGGGTGAGCTGGTGCAGGACCCGGACCTGAGCCGCTACATCCTGTAATGCGCATCGAGGTCGGATCCTTCGCCGTGGCGAGGGCCCTGGCTCCATCCGCTGCAACAGAAAAGGCCGCCGCAGGGCGGCCTTTTGCGTTGGCGCTCAGCGCGATTGCCGGGCGCGGTAGGCCTGCAGTACCTGGTCGATCACTGCACTGGTGCGGGCGGCGCTGATGCCGTTCGAGGGCGAGTGCCCGTGGCCGCGCAGTTCGTCCACGACGGAGGCGATCAACGGCTGCTGGACCGATGGCGGGTTCGGGATATCGAATGACTGCACGCCCGCTTCGGTCTCCAGCACCACCGGAACGTCCTCGAAGGTGGCAAAGCGCAGCTGCCCCAGGTCGCCGGTGATCTCGACCTCGTCCTGTCGGCGGAACGCGCAGAAGCTCCATTGCGCGATGCCGTGCGCCCCCGCCCCGGTGCGGAAGCACATCGAGACGCTGTCTTCGGCGGCGTAGGCGCCGGTCAACGAACTGGCCAGGCCGCGCACGTCGCTCAGGGGCCCCAGCAGATGGTCGAGCAGGTCCAGGGTGTGCGAGCCCAGATCGACGAACAGCCCGCCGCCGGAGATTGCGGGATTGGTCCGCCAGAAGTCCGGCGATGCGGCGTTCACCGAATGCGGCCGATGCAGGGTGGCGCGAACGCTGCGCGGTGTACCGATCGCGCCGCTGTCCAGCAGCTGCTTCACCTGCGCGAATCGGGGCAGGGCGCGGCGGTAGTAGGCCACGAACACGGGCACGCCGCTGCGGGCGCTGGCCGCGATGATGCGCTGGCACTCGTCGTGGTTCATGGCCATCGGCTTTTCGATGTAGACCGGCTTGCCTGCAGCAATCGCCTGCAATGCGTAGTGCATGTGCGTGGAGGGCGGTGTTGCAACGTAGACCGCGTTCACCTCCGGATCGGCGATGAGTGCATCGGCGTCCGCGTACCAGCGCGGAATCGCGTGGCGGCGTGCATAGTCTTCGGCCAATGCGGCATTGCGGCGCATGACCGCCACTACCCGTGAGCCTGGCGTGTTGGCCAGGGCCGGCCCGCTCTTCTTCTCGGTGACGCTGCCACACCCGATGAAGCCCCACACCACGTTGTCCAGGATCATCGATCTGCCCTTGCAGGGGGTGCCGCAGTGATGGGAGCAGCCTCGTTCACGCCTCGGGCAGCGGCTCGGGGACGGTGCCGGGAACGAACACGCCATCCTTCACGTAGGCGGCCAGAGTCATGTCCAGCGCGAGCATGCCGTCGCGCTTGAGGTCCATCAGTTCCGGTTCGACCATCGCGCCGTGCAGCACGCCCAGTACGGTGGCGTGCAGCATGCGCGCGGCGATCTTCGGGTCCGCTCCTTCGCGCAGCTGGCCCAGGTCCCGGGCCCGGCGAAGCGCACGCTCCATCCGGTCCAGCGCATCGCGGAATCCGGCCTGCTGCATTTCGGTCAGCACCTTGGTGTCGGCCGAGGCATCGCTGCGCAGCATGATCTCCATGGTCTTGCGCAGGCGCTCATCCTCGGACAGCTCGATGAACGAGTGGATCATCACCGCGCGCAGGTCGTGTACCGGCGTGTCGCGCTGCTCGGTGGAGGTGCGTTCCAGTTCCTGCATGAAGGGCAGGTGCACCCGTTCAACGATCGCGGCCAGCACCTCGCTCTTGTTCTTGAAGTGCCAGTACACCGCACCACGGGTATAGCCGGCGCGGGCGCCGATCATCTCCAGCGTGGTACGGGCCACGCCGTGTTCATGGAAACAGGCTTCGGCGGCGTCAAGGATGCCTTCCCGGGTTGCCTGGGTGTCCTCTTTGGTCTTGCGGGCCATGGATGGGTACGAGTGCGGGTGAAACGTGGCTGAATTGTACCCGTTTACAAACAAACACGCATGTATGTATATTTCCGTCCCATCATTCCCGCCGTGTGCGTGGCAGGCCGTTGCCGGCTGCTTCTGCCCGCCGGTGAGCGTTGCCTGCTGGCGCTTTCGGCCTGTATCAGCGCGTTTTGAGATTCCTTCCCCTGAGAGCCTTTCCGTCATGTTGCTGAGCCGAATCCGACCCATCGCGCTGTCGCTGGCCATCGCCGCGACCGTGGCTGCCTGCGGCGGCCAACCCCAGGCCTCCGAACAGGGCCCCGGTGACGTCACCGTGGTCACGCTGAAGTCCGAGACCGTGGGCCTGACCCGCGAACTACCGGGCCGTACCAACGCCTTCCTGGTCGCCGAAGTGCGCCCGCAGGTCAACGGCATCGTTGCCAAGCGCCTGTTCACCGAAGGCGGCATGGTCAAGGCCGGCGAGCCGCTGTACCAGATCGAGGACGCCAGCTACCGCGCCCAGGCCAACAGCGCCCGCGCCCAGCTGGCCCGCGCCGAAGCCACGGCCAACGCCGCGCGCCTGAGCGCCAAGCGCATCACCGAGCTGGCCAAGGTCGACGCGGTCAGCCAGCAGGACCTGGAAAACGCCGTCGCCGCGCAGAAGCAGGCCGAGGCCGATGTCGGTGCCGCCAGGGCCTCGCTGGACGCGGCCAACGTCACCCTCGGCTATGCCCGCATCACCGCGCCGATCAGCGGCCGCATCGGCAAGTCCAGCGTCACCCAGGGTGCGCTGGTCAGCGCCGGCCAGGCCAATGCACTGGCTACCGTGCAGCAGCTGGACCCGATCTATGTCGACCTGACCCAGTCCTCCGCCGAACTGCTGCAGCTGCGCCGCGAACTGGCTGCCGGCCGCCTGCAGGACAACCAGACCCTGCCGGTCAGCATCCTGATGGAAGACGGCAGCACCTTCGAGCACAAGGGCACGCTGGAGTTCTCCGAAGTCAGCGTCGATCCGACCACCGGCAGCTTCGGCTTGCGCGTGAAGGTGGACAACCCGGACGGCCTGCTGATGCCGGGCATGTACGTGCGTGCGGTGATCGGCGGCGGCGTGCGCAGCGATGCGGTGCTGGTGCCGATGCAGGGCATCGCGCGCGATCCGAAGGGCGACACCACCGCGATGGTGGTCGGCAAGGACAACAAGGTCGAAGTGCGCCCGGTCAAGGTCAGCCGCACGGTCGGCGACAAGTGGCTGGTCGAGGACGGCCTGAAGGCCGGTGACAAGGTCATCGTCGAAGGCCTGCAGAAGATCGGCCCCGGCATGCCGGTCAAGGCCACCGAGAAGGGCGCTGCTCCGGCCAAGCCGGCGGCAGCCGCCCAGCCTGCCGCCCCGGCCGGCGACGCGAAGTAAGCGGAGAACTCCATGGCACGCTTTTTCATCGATCGACCCATCTTTGCGTGGGTGATCGCCATCATCATCATGCTCGCCGGCGGCCTGGCCCTGTTCAAGCTGCCGGTCTCGATGTACCCCAACGTCGCGCCGCCGGCGGTGGAAATCAGCGCCACCTACCCGGGTGCATCGGCCAAGGTGGTCGAGGACTCGGTGACGCAGATCATCGAGCAGAACATGAAGGGCCTCGATGGCCTGATCTACTTCTCCTCCAACAGCTCGTCCAACGGCCAGGCCACCATCACCCTGACCTTCGAGAGCGGCACCAACCCGGACATCGCCCAGGTGCAGGTGCAGAACAAGCTGCAGCTGGCCATGCCGCTGCTGCCGCAGGAAGTGCAGCGGCAGGGCATCAACGTGGCCAAGTCCAGCTCGGGCTTCCTGAACGTCATCGCGTTCGTGTCCGAGAACGGCAGCATGGACGCCAACGACATCGCCGACTACGTCGGTTCCAATGTCGTCGATCGCCTGAGCCGCGTGCCGGGCGTGGGCAACATCCAGGTGTTCGGTGGCAAGTACGCCATGCGCATCTGGCTGGACCCGAACAAGCTGCATACCTATGGCCTGTCCGTCGCGGAAGTGACTGCGGCAATCAAGGCACAGAATGCCCAGGTGGCGATCGGCCAGCTCGGCGGTGCGCCGTCGGTGAAGGGCCAGCAGCTCAACGCCACCATCAACGCGCAGTCGCGCCTGCAGACCCCGGAACAGTTCCGCAACATCATCGTGCGCGGCGCGCAGGACGGTGCCGAGCTGCGCCTGGGTGATGTCGCCCGCGTCGAACTGGGGGCTGAGTCCTACGACTTCGTCACCCGCTACAACGGCCAGCCGGCCAGCGGCCTGGCGGTCACCCTGGCCACCGGCGCCAACGCGCTGGATACTGCGGCCGGCGTGGACGCTGCGCTGGAAGACATGAAGAGCTTCTTCCCGGCAGGGCTGAAGGCCGAGATCCCGTACGACACCACCCCGTTCGTGCGCGTGTCGATCAAGGGCGTGGTGCAGACCCTGCTCGAAGCGATCGTGCTGGTGTTCGTGGTGATGTACCTGTTCCTGCAGAACTTCCGCGCCACCCTGATCCCGACCATCGCCGTGCCGGTGGTGCTGCTGGGTACCTTCGGCGTGCTGGCGATGCTGGGCTTCTCGGTGAACATGCTGACCATGTTCGCGATGGTGCTGGCGATCGGTCTGCTGGTGGACGATGCCATCGTGGTGGTGGAGAACGTCGAGCGCATCATGTCCGAGGAAGGACTGTCGCCGCTTGAAGCGACCCGCAAGTCGATGGGCCAGATCACTGGTGCGCTGGTGGGTATCGGCCTGGTGCTGTCGGCGGTGTTCGTGCCGATGGCCTTCATGAGCGGATCCACCGGCGTGATCTACCGGCAGTTCTCGGCCACGATTGTCTCTGCAATGGCGTTGTCGGTGCTGGTGGCGATCGTGCTGACGCCGGCACTGTGCGCGACCATGCTTAAGCCGCTGAAGAAGGGTGAGCATCATGTTGCCCACCGCGGCCTGGTCGGTCGCTTCTTCAACGGTTTCAACCGTGGCTTCGACCGCACCAGCGAAAGTTACCAGCGTGGTGTGCGCGGCATCATCCATCGTCCGTGGCGCTTCATGGGCATCGTGGCGGCACTGTTCGTGCTGATGGGCGTGCTGTTCGTGCGCCTGCCCAGCTCGTTCCTGCCCAACGAAGACCAGGGCGTGCTGATGGCGCTGGTGCAGGCCCCGGTCGGCGCCACCCAGGAGCGCACGCTGGAATCGATCGCGGCATTGGAGAACCACTTCCTGCAGAACGAGAAGGATGCGGTGGATTCGGTGTTCTCCGTGCAGGGCTTCAGCTTCGCCGGCATGGGCCAGAACGCCGGCATGGCGTTCGTCAAGCTGAAGGACTGGAGCGAGCGTGACGCCGACAATGGCGTGATGCCGATCACCGGTCGTGCGATGGCGGCCCTGGGCCAGATCAAGGATGCCTTCATCTTTGCCTTCCCGCCGCCGGCCATTCCGGAACTGGGTACTGCCTCGGGCTATACCTTCTTCCTGAAGGACAACAGCGGCCAGGGCCACGAGGCACTGGTCGCCGCACGCAACCAGCTGCTCGGCCTGGCCGCCGGCAGCAAGAAGCTGGCCAACGTGCGCCCGAACGGCCAGGAGGACACGCCGCAGTTCCGCATCGACATCGACGCGGCCAAGGCGACCTCGCTGGGGTTGTCGATCGACCAGATCAACGGCACGCTGGCCGCTGCGTGGGGCAGCTCGTACATCGATGACTTCGTCGATCGTGGCCGCGTCAAGCGCGTGTTCGTGCAGGCCGACCAGCCGTTCCGCATGGTCCCGGAGGACTTCGACCTCTGGTCCGTGAAGAACGACAAGGGCGAGATGGTGCCGTTCAGTGCATTCGCCACCAAGCACTGGGATTACGGTTCGCCGCGCCTGGAGCGCTACAACGGTGTGTCGGCGATGGAGATCCAGGGCGAACCGGCCCCGGGTGTCGCCTCCGGCGATGCCATGGCCGAGATCGAGCAGCTGGCCAAGCAGCTTCCGGCGGGCTTCGGCATCGAGTGGACGGCGATGTCCTACCAGGAACGCCAGGCCGGCTCGCAGACGCCACTGCTGTACACGCTGTCGCTGATGATCGTGTTCCTGTGCCTGGCCGCGATGTATGAAAGCTGGAGCGTACCGACCGCGGTGCTGCTGGCGGCCCCGCTGGGTATCCTCGGCGCGGTGCTGGCCAACACCTTCAAGGGCCTGGAGCGCGACATCTATTTCCAGGTGGCGATGCTGACCACGGTGGGCCTGACCAGCAAGAACGCGATCCTGATCGTCGAGTTCGCCAAGGAAAACCTGGAAAAGGGCGCCAGCCTGATCGAGTCGATCATGCACGCCGTGCGCGACCGCCTGCGCCCGATCGTGATGACCTCGCTCGCCTTCGGCATGGGCGTGGTACCGCTGGCGATCTCCACCGGCGCCGGCTCCGGTGCCAAGCAGGCGATCGGCACCGGCGTGCTCGGCGGCATGATCGTCGGCACCGTGCTCGGCGTGTTCTTCGTGCCGCTGTTCTTCGTGGTGGTGCAGCGCGTGTTCAAGCGCAAGACCGCCGAGTGATGAAATCCGGTAGCACCGGGCCATGCCCGGCGGATGCCTCACCGCGTAGCCGCCGGGCATGGCCCGGCGCTACCACCGTGACCGCCAAGGTGTCGCCATGAAATTCTCTTCTCTTGCTGTATCCCTGGCCGCCGCGCTCGCGCTGGCAGGTTGCTCCACCCTGGTGCCGAAGAACACCGCTGTCGCCCCGGCGATCCCGGCGCAGTGGCCGGCCGAGGCCGCGCAGGGCGAGGTGGCCGATGCCGCCGCCGTCGGCTGGCGCGACTTCTTCACCGATGCGCGCCTGCAGCAGGTGATCGAGCAGTCGCTGCAGAACAATCGCGACCTGCGCGTGGCCGTGCTCAACGTTGAACGCGCGCGCGGCCAGTACCGCGTGCAGCGCGCTGATCGCGTGCCTGGCGTGGCCGTCACCGGCCAGATGGACCGTCGCGGTACCGATGCCGGTGTCAGCGAGCAGTTCACCGCCGGCGTTGGCGTGGCCGAGTTCGAGCTGGACCTGTTCGGCCGCGTGCGCAATCTCAGTGAAGCCGCGCTGCAGCAGTACTTCGCGGTGGCCGCCAACCGCCGCAACGCGCAGTTGAGCCTGGTTGCCGAGACCGCAACTGCGTGGCTGACGTATGGTGCCGACGCGCAGCGCCTGAAGATCGCCGAGGCCACGCTGAAGACCTACGAAGATTCGTTGCGCCTGGCCGAGGCCCGCCACGAGCGTGGCGGCAGTTCGGCACTGGAACTGACCCAGACCCGCACGCTGGTCGAGACCGCGCGCACCGATGCTGCGCGCCTGCGTGGCCAGCTGGCCCAGGACCGCAACGCGCTGGCGCTGCTGGCCGGTGGCCAGCTCGATCCGGCACTGCTGCCGGACGGCATCGAACCGCAGCTGCTGGCACTGGCACCGCCGCCGGCCGGCCTGCCCAGCGACGTGCTGCTGCAGCGCCCGGACATCATGGCCGCCGAACACCAGCTGCTGGCGGCCAACGCCAATATCGGTGCGGCACGCGCGGCGTTCTTCCCGAGCATCTCGCTGACCGGCAGCATCGGCAGTGGTTCGAGCGAACTGTCCAACCTGTTCGACAGCGGTACGCGCGTGTGGAGCTTCCTGCCGAAGATCACGCTGCCGATCTTCCAGGGCGGCAAGCTGCGCGCCAACCTGGCCATCGCCAACGCCGATCGTGATATCGCTCTGGCGCAGTACGAGAAGTCGATCCAGGTGGGCTTCCGCGAAACCGCCGATGCGCTGGCGTTGAATGTCAGCCTGGACGAGCAGGTGCGTTCACAGCAGCGCCTGGTGGAAGCGGCCGAACAGGCCAACCGCCTGTCGCAGGCGCGCTACGACGCGGGCCTGGACAGCTTCGTGACCCTGCTGGATGCGCGGCGTACCGCCTACAACGCACAACAGACCCAGCTGCAGGCGCAGCTGGCGCAGCAGGCCAACCGCATCACGCTGTACAAGGTGCTGGGCGGTGGCTGGCACGAGCGCAGCTGAGCAGCAATTCGATACCGGTAGCGCCGGGCCACGCCCGGCGGCTTTTCGTTCCTGCATGCCTGACGTCTGGGCGGACCGCACTTCGTGCTCGCCGGGCATGGCCAGGCGCTACCGCATGGGCCAACGGCACCATGCAAACGGATATTCATCGAGATGCAGGGTCAACCCTGCTCGGATGGGGTTGCCCCGGATGTACAACGCATGGCGCCTCAAGGCTTCCTCGCTGCGTACCGCGTGATCGAAATAGCTCGGCTGCCACAAAGGCGTCTGTATGCCGAACTGCTGCCCCAGCAACCGGCTGCTGCGGGATTTCACCGTTCCCATCATGCGCGCCAGTGATCCGTCGCGCAGCTGCATCAGCCAGTGCAGATCGTCAGGCATGACGACCCAAGCAAAGGACCGACTGAGGCCCAGCGTTCAACATACCTCAATGCATCCACAAGACACGTTGCACAACGTGGATCTTCAAAGACCGGACGCCGGTGGCGTACGACCGTGGTGAGGACGTAGTAGCCCCCGATACGGGAGTGGCGGCCGCGTTCCAGGTGACGGCTGGACATGGCGCCAGTCTGCACTGATGGGATGTCCGCCGTTATCAGCCGAGGGCGATGGCCCGTGTGGGATTCTTCCGGGTACCCCGCTCGCCGGGCATGGCCCGGCGCTACCGTCAGATCGCTTCATCGTCGCGCCGCGCTGCATGGCAGGCGCGCACCCGCGCGAGCGCATCGCCGGCTTCGCGCGCCATCTGCTCGTACTCGGCGCGGATCTCTTCCAGGCGTGCCTCGTCCAGTTCTTCCAGATCGAGCAGCTCGTTGTTGGCCTCGGCGGTTGCCCGGATCAGCTCGTCCAGCTTGATCTGCATCGCGGCGGTGTCCGCGTTCTGCGTGTGCTGGATCAGGAACACCATCAGGAAGGTGATGATGGTGGTGCCGGTGTTGATCACCAGCTGCCAGGTGTCGTTGAAGCCGAACACCGGGCCACTGATGCCCCAGATCACCACGATCGCCACTGCAGCCAGGAAGGTCCACGGCGAGCCCGTGGCGGCCGCGGCCTTCTTGGCGATCGTATTGAACAGGTTTCGTGCTTTCATCGTCGTCGTCCCACTCAGGTGACGAGGATGATCGGCAGTGGCGCGTGGAGGCGCCGTGCAGCGGCCGTCAGGCGCGCATGCGTTGCAGTCGTGGCGCCTGCAGGCTGCGCACCGGGCTGCTCTGATAGACGTGCTGCCAGCAGAGGTCGACGAACTCGCGGGCCTGTGCTTCGCTCAGCCGCGGCATGATCTGCAGGGCGTACTGGGTCTGGAACATTTCGTCACGTTCGGCCTCGCTGGCGCGCGGCTGGGTGATCAGCGAATCACAGGCGAACTTGATCCACGGCACGTAGGAGCCGAACGAGTTGTGCGGCAGTGCGCCCTCGGCATGCTGGCGGCGCCAGTGGTCAAGCTCGGCGTCTACGTTGATGACCGGAGGAATGGTGGGGACTTCAGCGTGCATGACAATCCAGTTCGGTTGAGTGGAAAGGGAGTGGGGGTTCATCGGAGTGTGGCGTATCTGCCGGTGCATGCCGCGTCAGCGGGATGTGGAGCCGGTGTGGCGATTGCTGATCAGTTGCGCGTGCTCGACCGCCCCCATCTGCTCGGCCATGGTGGCCATCGCGTTGCACAGTCGCTCGTGATCGCGTGGCTGGCCGCGCACCAGTTCCAGCTGCAGGCCCTGGTAGGCACTCCAGAACGACGCACTGCGCCGGTGCAGCGCGAAGTGCTGCTGCAGGCGTTCGCGGATGGATTCGAGGATCGGGTCGGGCGTAGGTCGTACGGCGTGCGCGCACATGGCTGGCTCCGCCGGGGAAACGAGCCCCGGTAACCCCACCCTAGGCGTGTCAGCCGGGCGGGGTGTTACCGCAGTGTGTGCACGCAGTCCAGCTGACTGTGCGCGCGGTCACGGCAATGGCCGCAAACGCTGTCCGCACTAAGAGGTGGCGGCACTGAAGCGTTCATTAAACGGGTTCAACGGATGACCGTGTGTGGCTCATTCACCGATGTCTTCGTTCCAGATGTCCGGATGGCGGCTGATGAAATCGCCGAGCAGGTCGACGCATTCCTGGTTGTCGAGGTCGATCACGTTGACGCCGTTTTCCCGCAACCAGTCGATGCCGCCCTGGAAGGTGCGCGATTCGCCCACCACCACGGTGCCGATGTTGAACTGGCGCACCAGGCCAGAGCAGTACCAGCACGGTGCCAGGGTGGTGACCATGATCGTGTCCTGGTAACGGCGCTGGCGGCCGGCCTTGCGGAACGCATCGGTCTCGCCGTGCACCGACGGGTCGCCTTCCTGCACGCGGCGGTTGTGGCCGCAGCCAAGCAGGCGGCCGTCGTTGTGGTACAGGGCCGCGCCGATCGGCACGCCGCCCTCGGCCAGGCCCTGGCGGGCTTCGGCGATGGCGGTCTGCAGCAGGGCCTGGTAGTCGGGCGTGGTGATCATGCGGGGCTCCGGTAAGTCGTGGCCCGCCATGATACGGGCAGGGGGTGCCGCTGGCCCCCGGCGGTGCGATAATCGGGGCCATGAGCGAATCCCCCTACAAAGCCGGTACCACCCATTTCGGGTTCCGCGACGTCGCCGCCAAGGACAAGCAGAAGCTGGTCGGCCAGGTGTTCACCTCGGTCGCGCGCAACTACGACCTGATGAACGACCTGATGAGCCTGGGCGTGCACCGGGCGTGGAAGCGCTACTACGTGGCCACCGCGCAGGTGAAGCCGGGCGACCGCGTGCTCGATCTGGCGGGCGGCACCGGCGACATCGCCGCCCTGCTGAAGGAGCGCGTCGGCGCCGAGGGCTCGGTGGTGCTGGGCGACATCAACGCCGGCATGCTGTCGGTCGGCCGTGACCGCCTGACCAACCGCGGCTTGGTGCTGGGCCTGGACTACGTGCAGTGCAACGCCGAGGCCCTGCCGTTCCCGGACAACAGCTTCGACCTGGTCACCATCGCCTTCGGCCTGCGCAACGTGACCGACAAGGACGCTGGCCTGCGCGAGATGTACCGCGTGCTGAAGGTGGGCGGCCAGGCCCGCGTGCTGGAGTTCTCCGAAGTCACCGCGGACTGGTTCAAGCCGATCTACGACTTCCACTCGTTCAAGATCCTGCCGAAGCTGGGCAAGCTGTTCGCCAATGACTCGGACAGCTACCAGTACCTGGCCGAGAGCATCCGCAAGCACCCGCCGCAGGACGAACTGAAGGCGATGATGGCGCAGGCCGGCTTCGAGCGCTGCCACTACAAGAACCTGACCGGCGGCATCGTCTCGATCCACTCCGGCTACAAGCTGTAAGCCCGGTGTCCGGGTAGTGCCGGCCGCTGGCCGGCATCCCCGTGCCCGGTCGTCGTCCGTGCGGATGCCGGCCAGCGGCCGGCACTACC
>NZ_JAZKVY010000322.1:0-341 GCF_036624925.1 Stenotrophomonas sp. A3_2 | reverse complement strand
CGCCATTGGCCGCCGGGCCGGGCGGCCGGATTTCGACTGTGTCGCCTCGCGCGCCGTGGTGCCAAGCGGCGAGAAGGCGGTGCTGGCGGCGGGCGCCCTGCTGGCGGCGTTGCGGCCGCGCCGCGCGCTTGCGGCAGGCGCACCGGACGCCGCCTGGCGTTTGCTGGCCGCCTGCCCGGCGCCCGCTCCGGGTGCCGCGTTTGGCACCGCACGGGGCGCCAGCCGCATGGTGGAACTGTTCTCCATCCTGGAAGCGCGGCAGCACGCGGCGGACCAGGGATGAGCTGGCACTGGCTCTCGCTGGAGCTGCTGGCGCTCGCCTGGGGGGTGTGGGAGTTGCG
>NZ_JAZKVY010000321.1:0-303 GCF_036624925.1 Stenotrophomonas sp. A3_2 | reverse complement strand
AAGTTCCGCCAGCACATGCTGCCACTCGGCACCCGCCACCGCGCGCTGCTCGATCTGGTGGCGGAAAAATCCGGCTGGGGCACGCCGTTGCCGGCGGGGCAGGGCAGGGGCATCGCCCTCACCCAGGGCTTTGGATCGATCGTCGCCCAGGTCGCGGAGGTCGCCGTCGCCGCCGATGGCGCCGTGCGCGTCCGTCGCGTCACCGCGGCCGTCGATTGCGGCGATCTCGTCCACCCCGATGCCGCCGCCGCGCAGATCGAGGGCGGCATCATGTTCGGCCTCGCCGCCGCGCTCTACGGCGAA
>NZ_JAZKVY010000032.1:0-411 GCF_036624925.1 Stenotrophomonas sp. A3_2 | reverse complement strand
CATGCCACACCCGATCCGTCCGCTCCTGGCCGCAACCCTGGCCCTGCTGCTCTCCGCCCTCGCCCGCGCCGCCGATAGCCCGCACGCCGCGCCCGCCAAGCCCGAGGCCGCCAAGCCGGGCGCGGAGGAGAAGGCCACCGGCCGCCTCGCCCTGTTGCCGCCCGACAGCGTTACCCGCCACACACTAACCGCCGCCGGCAAGACGCTCGCCTACGCCGCGACCGCCGGCACGCTGACGTTGCGGGATGGCTCGGGCGAGCCCACGGCGCGCCTCTATTACACGGCCTACACGCTGGACGGCGCCGCCCCTGGCGCCCGCCCCGTCACCTTCTTCTTCAATGGCGGCCCCGGCGCCGGCAGCGCCTATCTGCATCTGGGCGCGGCCGGCCCCAAGGCGTTGCAGTTTCCGCA
>NZ_JAZKVY010000320.1:0-435 GCF_036624925.1 Stenotrophomonas sp. A3_2 | reverse complement strand
GCGATCGATCGGCGACATTGCGCGCCACCAGACGATCAAGGACAATGACGCCGATTTCGTCGCGCCGACGGCGATGCTGAACGAGCTGCGCGAAGACAATCTGAAGCTGGTTGCAAGCTTCCACGAAGCCAAGCGGATCGTCGATGATGCTGGCGACAACGGCACCAGTGGTATATTGGACGAGTGGACCGATCGCGCCGAACGCCGCGCCTGGTTCCTGTTTGAGGCGAGCCGCACCGCAGCGGTTAACGATGGGGAACTTGAGCATCGCCGTGGCCATTGGCCTGGTGGCGACAATCAAGGGAGATGCATCATGCTGCGCTGGGCATTCTTGTTTCTGATCATCGGCATCGTGCTCGCGGTGCTGGGTTTTGGCGGTATTGGCGGCGCGTTTATCGGCATTGCCAAATTGCTGTTCTTTATCGCGATCGCGAT
>NZ_JAZKVY010000319.1:0-346 GCF_036624925.1 Stenotrophomonas sp. A3_2 | reverse complement strand
CTCGCGCAGCGCGTCCTGCGTTAGATCCAGCGGGAAACCGTATGTATCATAGAGCCGGAACGCGACCTCGCCGGGCAGAGCAGCGCCTTCCTCCAGCGCCTCCAGCTCCGCGCCCAGCAGGGAGAGCCCGCGGTCCAGCATGGTCTTGAAGCGCGTCTCCTCCAGCCGCAGCGTCTCGGCGATCAACGCCTCCGCCCGGCCAAGTTCCGGGTAGGCGGCGCCCATCTGGCGCACCAGCGCCGGCACCAGGCGCCAGAACACCGGGTCCCGCGCGCCCATCATGTGCAGATGGCGCATGGCGCGGCGCATGATCCGGCGCAGCACGTAGCCGCGGCCCTCGTTGCTC
>NZ_JAZKVY010000318.1:0-395 GCF_036624925.1 Stenotrophomonas sp. A3_2 | reverse complement strand
GCTGGGAAGATGTGGCCACGTATCACCGCGAACAGGATTGAGGGGGGGCGGCCGGGCTGCGCCCGGCACCCGCCGGTAGTGCCGGCCGCTGGCCGGCAACAGCAACAGCAGAAGCGGCATTCCGTGGGATGGCGGGGCGGTGTGGATCTGCAGGACACGCCGTGAACCCCGCTCCGCGGTCTGGCCCAGGCGCTGGCGGCTGGGCGTTCGGGCGCTTGCGAAGCAGTGCTTCGCAAGCAAAGCGCCCTCACCCCTGGGGGCTCGATGGCGCCATCCAGGGCGCCAACGGTCCTGCAGACCCACACCGCCCCACCTCTGACAGATTTCTGCTGCTGGTGGGTGTCGACCCTGGTCGACACGATGGATCCACGCGTGCGTGGATGAATCGCTGTCAG
>NZ_JAZKVY010000317.1:0-372 GCF_036624925.1 Stenotrophomonas sp. A3_2 | reverse complement strand
CAGCAGGAACCAAATCGAGATCGATCCCGCCGCATTGTTGAAAATACGTGAACTGGGTGATCTCCAGCCCGTCCAGCATCACCTGCCAGCCGACTCCCCAGGCGCCGAGCGTCGGCGCTTCCCAGTTGTCTTCCTCGAACTTGATGTCGTGCTTGCGGAGGTCGATACCGATCGCTTCGAGCGACGCCAGGTACAGATCCAGGATGTCGTCGGGCGACGGCTTCAGGATTACCTGGAACTGCTGGTGCTTATACAGCCGGTTCGGATTCTCGCCGTACCGGCCATCGGCGGGACGGCGGCTCGGCTGAATGTACCCGACCCGATGCGGCCTTGGGCCAAGGACGCGTAAAAATGTCTCGGGAGCCATGGTGC